>CAZZLX010000058.1:0-12271 GCA_964655235.1 uncultured Rhizobium sp. | reverse complement strand
GGACGCAGCTCGACCGCGCGCTCGATCATCGGCAGCGCCTTGTCGAGATGCAGGCGCTGGTCGGCCCAGGAGTATCCGAGATAGTTGAGCACGCTCGGCTGCTCGGGCTCGAGCTCCAGCGCCTTCAGGAGGTCGGGCTCCGCACGCGCCCAGCGGCCCGAACGCTCGAGCACGACAGCGCGCGAGAAGAACAGGCTCCAGTGCTGCGCGCTCGGGTTCGGCACGCGCGCGACCGCGCGGTCGTAGGCCGAGAGAGCCTTGTCGTATTCGGGGAACTGTCCCGGCTGCTTGACCTTCGAGCGCCAGAGGTCGCCCAAGCGCACCAGCGCGTCGATGCGGTCCGGCTGCTCGGTCGCCATCGCTTCGAGCACGCGCACCGCGTCGTCGGTCTTGCCCATCTGGTCGAGGTTGCTGGCGATGTGCAGCTTCGCCGCCCAGCCGTAGATCGCGTCGTTGCTGGCGGTACCGTAAGCGGTGTTCGCCTCGGCGTAGCGCTGCTCGTTCTCGAGCAGGCTGCCGAGCAGCAGGTTCGCTGCCGGGAACTTCGGCTTCAACCACATCGCGGTCTGCACATAGACCTGAGCCAGGTCGCCGGTGCGGTCGGTCTGCAGCGCGGAGGCGAGATCGAACAGCGCGTCGGCCATGCCGTCGGACGCCTTGGCGATCATCACCGGCGGCGTGCCCTTGGATCGCGCGCGCGCGAGATCGGCCTGCAGGTAGATCGGATCGGCGGCACGCTCGGTGAACTTCACGTACAGCGCCTCGGCCTCGGCCGGACGCCCGGTGCGCTCGAAGAAGCGCCCGGCGGCGACCACCGCGCGCAGCGACGGCGACTCGGCGGCGAGCGCGGCGCGATAGTTCTTCTCCGCGGCCTCGGTCCGCCCGCCGAACTCGTTGATCATCGCCGCGTGCAGCTGGAACATGCTCGAGAGATCGGCCTGCGGGTTGCCGCTGGTCTCGAGCACGTCGACCGCCTGGTCGATGTTGCCCTGGCCCGCGCGCGCCCAGGCGATCAGCAGCGGCGCCAGGATCGCGTTCGGCCCGGCGCGCCGAAGCGTCGCCAAACGCTTCTCTGAATCGGCGTAGCGGTCGGCCTTGGCGTCGGCGAGCGCCAGCGTCAAGACGCCGAACGCGTTGGTCGGCTCGAGTGCGACCAGGCGCTGCGCGAACTCGGCCGCGACGTCGCCGCGTCCGTCCTGAAGCGCGACGGCGAGGCCGCGCAGCAGAAGCTGTGGGTCGTTCGGATCGACCTTGAGGGCCGCGCCGAAATACTCGGCCGCCGCGCCCGGATCGTTGCCGCGCTGGGCGGCGAGGCCGGAGAGGAAGTTGCCCGAAGCGGTCGATCCCAGCGGCAGCTTCTCAGCCGACGTCCCGGCGGGCGTGGCGCCGCCGGCGGCGCACGCCGAGAGCGCGGCGGCGAGGAGGAGGACGAGCGGGGTACGGGAAGAGGCGGGCATGCGTTCCATCGCCTGAAGGCTTCGAGAATTCGGGATCTTACATATTGGGATAGTTCGGCCCGCCGCCACCCTCGGGCACCACCCAGTTGATGTTCTGGGTCGGATCCTTGATGTCGCAGGTTTTGCAGTGGACGCAGTTCTGGGCGTTGATCTGCAGGCGCGGCGCCCCTTCGTCGCGCCCGACGATCTCGTAGACGCCGGCCGGGCAGTAGCGCTGCTCCGGTGCTTCGTAGATCGCGAGATTGACCGCGACCGGCACGGCCGGATCGGTCAGCTTCAGGTGCGGCGGCTGGTTCTCTTCGTGGTTCGTGTTGGAGATGAACACCGAGGAGAGCCGGTCGAAGGTGACCTTGCCGTCGGCCTTCGGATACTCGATCGGCGCAAAATGCGCCGCCGGCCTCAAGCACTCGTGATCGGCATGGTGATGCAGCGTCCACGGTGCCTTGCCGCGGAAAAGATACGTGTCGACCGCCGCATGCGCGAGACCGAGCCACATGCCGCCGTTGAAGCCGGGACGGATGTTGCGGACGCTCTTGAGCTCCTCCCACACCCAGCTCTTCTCGAGCGCCTCGCGGTATCCCGCGATCGTGGTCGCCGACGCGTCGGCGAGTGCGGCGAACGTCGCCTCGGCCGCGAGCATGCCGGTCTTCATCGCCGTGTGGCTGCCCTTGATCTTGGGCACGTTGACGAAGCCCGCGGCGCAGCCGATCAGCGCGCCCCCGGGGAAGGTCAGCTTCGGGATCGACTGGAAGCCGCCCTCGTTGATCGCGCGCGCGCCGTAGGAGACGCGGCGTCCGCCTTCGAAGATCGGTCGGATCGCCGGATGGTTCTTGAAGCGCTGGAACTCCTCGAACGGCGCGAGCCACGGGTTCTCGTAGTCGAGGCCGATGACGAAGCCCACGGCGACCTGGTTGTTCTCCAGGTGGTAGAGGAACGAGCCGCCATAGGTGCTGCTGTCGAGCGGCCAGCCGATCGTGTGCACGACGCGGCCGAGATGGTGCTGCGCGGGATCGACCTCCCACAGCTCCTTGACGCCGATGCCGTAGGTCTGCGGCCCGCTTTCCTTGCGAAGCCCGAAGCGATGGACCAGCGTCTTGGTCAGCGAGCCGCGCGCGCCTTCGGCGAACAGCGTGAAGCGGGCGCGAAGCTCGACGCCCTCGGTGTAGGCGGGCGTCTTCTCGCCGTTCTTGCCGATGCCCTGGTCGCCGGTGGCGACGCCGACCACGCGGCCGTCCTCGTAGAGAACCTCGGCGGCGGCGAAGCCCGGATAGATCTCGACGCCGAGCGCCTCTGCCTGGGTCCCAAGCCAGCGCACGAGGTTGCCGAGGCTGACGATGTAGTTGCCGTGATTGTTCATCTGCGGCGGCGTCGGCATCCGCCAGGCGCTCTTCTTCGTCAGCAGCAGGAAGCGGTCCTCGACGACCGGCGTGTTGAGCGGCGCGCCCTTCTCCTTCCACTCCGGGATCAGCTCGTTGAGCGCGCGGGGCTCGACCACGGCGCCGGAGAGGATGTGGGCGCCGACCTCAGAGCCCTTCTCGATGACGCAGACCGAAACCTCGCGGCCGGCCTCGGCCGACAGCTGCTTCAGGCGGATCGCGGCTGCGAGGCCGGAGGGGCCGGCGCCGACCACGACCACGTCGTATTCCATGCGCTCGCGCGTCATCGGCTTCTTGATCTTGGGTTAAGGGGCTCTGAAAGATGTATCGCAGGGTCGTGAGACTGTCCAAGCCCAAGGCGGGGCGATAGGCTCCCCTCGCATGGCGCAGATTTCAGACCTGAGCGACGCCGAGGCGGTCGCGCTGCTCGCCTGGCAGGTGGCGGCCGGCGCCGACGAGGCGATCCTCGATCTGCCGGTCGATCGCACCCGGCCGCAGCCGGCGCTTCCCGCGGCGGCGCCCGCGATGCCGCGCGGGGCCGCCGAGGCGCCTCCTGCATTCGCCGGGGCCGCCGCCCCGCTTCCGCCGCGCCCCGCGATCGCGCGTCCCGCCCCCCCGCCCCGTGCGCCGGCGCCGGCGGCTCCGCCGCCCCTGGTCGCCCAGGACGCCAAGGCGCTGGCCGCCGCGTGCAACACCGTCGCCGAGCTCGAGCAGGCGGTCCGGGTCTATGACGGCTGCGGGCTCAAGAAGACGGCGACCAACACGGTCTTCGCCGACGGCAATCCGGAAGCAAAGCTGATGTTCGTCGGCGAGGCACCGGGGGCGGACGAGGACCGGCAGGGAAAGCCTTTCGTCGGCCTGTCCGGCAAGCTGCTCGACTGCATGCTCCAGGCGATCGGGTACGACCGTACCTCGGTCTACATCACCAATATTCTCTTCTGGCGGCCCCCGGGAAATCGCCAGCCGACGCCCCAGGAGATCCAGCAGTGCCTGCCCTTCGTGATCCGGCACATCGAACTGGTCCGGCCCTCCGTGCTGGTACTTCTGGGGGGCACCTCGGCCAAGACCATCCTCAATCAAACGGAAGGCATCCTCCGTCTTCGCGGCCGTTGGTTCGAGTATAGAACTGATGAGAACTTGCCGGTTATTCCAGCAATACCCACACTACATCCTGCGTATTTGTTGAGGTCCCCAGGACAAAAACGAGAGGCGTGGCGAGATTTTCTTGCCTTGAAACTGCGTCTCAACGGGGCTGGATAACGAACTGAACTACAACGTTATTCTAAAAAATTTACCGTAGTCTCGGAACGGTCGTGAGAATTCGGTGTAAATCCTAGGCTTGCTTCGACCAGTTCCATCCGTTAGGTGAGTCTCCCATGAGGGAGAGGGGACCTACCCGCGTCCGTAACAGGACGCGCGCGCTGGCGCTCGCTGCCAGCCTCATGGCTCTGACGAGCGGCCGCGTCGTGGCGGCCGACCCGTCGCGCTTCGACGCAGCCAAGATCGAAAGCCTCCGCCAGGCGGCGACCGAGCAGGCCTCGCTGCCGCGGAACCTGTTCGACGGCTACAAGGTCGATCCGAGCCAGAGCCTGCCGCAGGTGCTCAACGCCGACGAGGCCGAGCGCTATGCCGAGATCTTCCGCCTTCAGGCCGATGCCGCCTGGGCCCAGGCCGACAAGGAGATCCGGCTCCTCAAGGACAAGCGCCTGCTCGGCGCGGTGCTGGCCCAGCGCTTCACCCATCCCAAGTACCGCTCGAAATATGACGAGCTCGCCGGCTGGCTGAAGGCCCATGGCGACCACCCGGAGGCCGGCAAGCTCTATCGCCTGGCGATCGAGCGGAAGCCCGGCGGCGCCGCGGCGCCCGAGCGTCCGGTGCAGGGTTTCCTCGGCGGCTACGGCGAGGAGCTCGTGGGCTCGGAGTCCGGCTACGCCTCGCAGCGCCAGCGCGACTCCGACGAGATCCGTGACATCATCCACGCCGCGACCGACCTCCGGGCGAACCTCCGGAAGGCCGATCCCGACGGCGCCGAGCGCGTGCTGCGCCAGCTCGAGGCCAAGAAGCTGCTCGACACGGTCGAGGTCGGCATCCTGTCGGCCGAGATCGCGCAGGGCCACTTCTTCGTCGGCAACGACGTCGCTGCCTTGCGACTCGCCTCATCCGCGGTCAAGCAGGCCCAGGGCTGGCAGCCGCTGGCCCAGTGGATCGCCGGACTTTCCGCCTTCCGCCTCAACAAGGCGGCGGAGGCGGCGAAATACTTCGAAGGCATGCTGGATCTGCAGGGCCTGACGGCCAACCAGGTCTCCGCCGCCGCCTTCTGGGCCGCGCGATCGCATCTGGTCGCGGGCCAGCACGACAAGGTCTCGCGCTATCTGGTCAAGGCCGCTCTGCAGCGGACCTCGTTCTACGGGCTGCTCGCGCGCCGCGCGCTCGGCGTCGACACGCCGTTCAACTGGGCCGAGCCGCGGCTTTCCGACGACGATATCGGCCAGATCGAGAAGATGCCGGGCGGCTGGCGGGCGCTGGCGCTGATCCAGGTCGGCGAGGTGCAGCGCGCCGAGGCCGAGCTGCGGAAGCTCGCGCCGCAGCTCAACGCCGATCTCGGCCCGGCGATGCTGGCGCTCGCCTCCAAGGCCAACATGCCGGCGCTCTCGATGCGCCTTGCCGGCAAGCTCGCGCAAGAGAACCAGCGCTACGACGGCGCGCTCTACCCGATCCCGGGCTGGAAGCCGGAGGGCGGCTTCATCGTCGACCCGGCGCTCCTGTTCGCGATCATGCGCCAGGAATCGGGCTTCCATTCGAAGGCCGCGTCGGGCGCCGGCGCCAAGGGCCTGATGCAGATCATGCCGAAGACCGCGGTCTTCGTCGGCGAGGGCGAGGTCAAGAAAAAGGACGCGGGCCAGCAGCTGATGGAGCCCGAGCGCAACCTGACCTTGGGCCAGCGCTACGTGCAGCACCTGCTCGAGCACGAGCAGATCCAGGGCAACCTGCTGGTCGCGGTCGCGGCCTACAACGCGGGCCCCACGGTCGCGCTCAAATGGAGCCGCAAGGGCGACTTCAAGGACGACCCGCTGCTGTTCGTCGAAGGCATCCCCTACGGCGAGACCCGCGCCTATGTGCAGCGGGTGGTCGCCAACTACTGGATCTACCAGCTCCGCATGGGCGTGCCGACGCCGACATTGGATGCGGTCGCGGCGGGGGATTGGCCGGTCTATACCCCCGGCCAGACGGATAAGAGCTAGCTTCAGCCCTCGCTGCACTCGGATCTCCCGAGCTCGCTGAGTGCGTTCCGCTTCCGCCAAGGCTGACGCGCGCAAGAGCGCGCTTGCGCCTTAGCTCCGCGTCCGCGCTCGCCCCGAAAGGGTCGCCGCGCCTCGTACCCGCTCTTCCGGCCGAAGGGCGAGGGAGGGTTGGGGTGTGGGCGAGCGGAAGCGAGGGACGGCAAAGACGGTCTCGGCACTCCCATCTATACTCCGATCCCCACCGGAGACTTGCCCCATGGCCCTCGATCAGACCCGCCCCTTTCTCGCGGTCAACATCGCCGTCCTAACCATTTCCGACACCCGCGGCCTCGCCGACGACAAGTCCGGCAACACGCTGGTCGAGCGGATCGAGCAGGCCGGGCACAAGGTGGGGGTGCGGGACATCGTCCGCGACGACAAGGACGCGATCGTCGCCAAGCTCAAGGCCTGGATCGTCGATCCGGAGGTCGACGTCGTGCTCTCGACCGGCGGCACCGGGGTCACCGGCCGCGACGTGACGCCGGAAGCCTTCGAAGCCGTCTACGAGAAGCCGATCCCCGGCTTCGGCGAGCTCTTCCGATTCCTCTCCTTCCAGAAGATCGGCTCCTCGACGATCCAGTCGCGGGCCACGGCCGGTGTTGCCGGTGGCACCTACCTCTTCGCGCTGCCCGGATCGCCCGGCGCCTGCCGCGATGCCTGGGACGATATCCTCGTCCATCAGCTGGACTACCGCTGGAAGCCCTGCAATTTCGTCGAGCTCATGCCCCGCCTGCAGGAGCACCTAGCCCCGAGCGCCCGCACCGCGAAGGTTTCGGCGGCTCAGCAGCGCTGAAACCACCCCCAACATGCTGTAGGGCCAGCGGAAGCAGCTTCCTGATTATCTTGCAGAAAAAGCCCGATATAACGGCTCGTCCTACTAGATCCTACTAGATATTGAACCACTGGGGTCCGGGCGTGCTTTTTGGTCCTGATTGCCGCCGGTCTCGGTCGTACCTTTTACCTCATAAAACTGCAACTGCAGTCGAATTCGTGTTCGCGTTTGCGGAATGTGGATAGAATCGTCACGGTGTCGGATCGATACACGATCTTTTGTGCAGGTTTGAATTCCAGAAACCTACATCCGGGTGTCCAGATGATCAGCGGAGCTGTTCCGCGAGCGGAACGATTTAGCTTCCTTCCATCTCGCCAGCCCGGCCAGCGCAACCCCACTCTTCGTCGAACCCTTGGAACAGTTTCTGGTTGTGAGAAGCTCTTAATCATCACCTCTATCTGATTTGCCGGGAGGCGCTCTCGGTCAAGTAGGGCCGGCGAGATGCGAAAATACCGCGCCGTCCCAGCGATTTGGAGGCGCCTTTCGTCTGCCGGCTCGATATATCGCCGACCCGACTTTCGGCGGTAGGCGTCATTGTTCTTTATCTGTTCCAAATCTTCCGTACACTTCATCCATGTCCGATCCCGTGATCCCAGCCAAGGCCGTAAAGGGCCGCGGGGCCATCTCGAACCCGACCGGCCGGTTCGAGCCGGCCCGGCGCGAGCTGACCGACGACGGCTGGACGCCGCCGGAAGACGAGGACCTGCCCAAGCCGCAGACCCAGGTCAGGGTCGATGCGACCCGCACGATCATCGCCCGCAACGACTCCCCCGATATCGGCTTCGACCGCTCGATCAACGCCTACCGGGGCTGCGAGCATGGCTGCGTCTACTGCTTCGCACGCCCGACCCACGCCTACTTCGGACTTTCGTCCGGACTGGATTTCGAGACCAAGATCTTCATCAAGCCCGACGCCGCGCGCCTCCTGGAGCAGGAGTTGAGGCGCAAGGGCTATGACGTGGCGCCGATCGCGATGGGGACAAACACCGACCCCTACCAGCCGCTCGAGCGCGAGCACCGGATCACCCGCGGCATCCTCGAGGTGCTCCGCGACTACCGACACCCCTTCACCATCGTGACCAAGAACCACCTGGTCACCCGCGACCTCGACATCCTGGGGTCCATGGGGAAGGACAACCTCTGTCGGGTCGGCCTCTCGGTGACGACGCTCGACCGCGACCTCGCGCGCAAGATGGAGCCCCGGGCCTCGACCCCGGGGAAGCGGATCGAGGCGATCCGGCTGCTGGCCGAGGCCGGGGTCTCGGCCGGGGTCATGGCGGCTCCGATGATCCCGGCGCTCAACGACATGGAGCTCGAGCGGATCCTGGAGGCGGCGGCCGAGGCCGGTGCCTCTTGGGCGGCACACACGGTCCTGAGGCTGCCGTACGAGATCAAGGACCTGATGCGCGAATGGCTCGAGGAGCACGCGCCGCTCAAGGCCAAGCACGTGCTGTCGCTCGTGCAGGAGATGCGCGGCGGCCGCCTCAACGACCCGAACTTCGGCGGCCGCATGCGCGGCGAGGGCGCCTACGCCGAAGCGCTGTCCTTGCGCGTGCGCCTGGCGAAGAAGCGCCTCGGCCTCGACCGCGACCTGCCGCCGCTCGACTGCACGCAGTTCAAGAAGCCGGCGCGCGCGGGCGACCAGCTGGCGCTCCTGTAGCCGAGATGTCCTCGCGCTAAGATCTCGCATGGCCTCGCCGCGCCTTGCCGCCTTCGCCTCCGTCTTCACCGTCGCCGACGTGGCGGCGGTGCTCCGCTTCTACGTCGACAGACTCGGCTTCCGGATCCACTTCCAGATGGGCGACCCGCCCTCCTACGCGATCGTCGAGCGTGACGCGGTATCGCTGCACCTGATGCCCGCGTCGCAGGATCCGCGCGGGCTCGGCACGTCGTCGATCTACGTCTTCGTTGCCGGCGTCGATGACCTACATGCGCAGCTTCTCGCACGCGGCTGCCCCATCGAGGTCGCGCCGAAGGATTTTTCCTACGGCATGCGCGAGATGTCGGTGCGCGATCCCGACGGCAACCGCGTGACCTTCGGCGAGGAGACTGGAAAAGGGACCTGACGATGTATGTCGCCGGATTCGTGATTCCCGTGCCGGAAGAGAACAAGGAGGCGTATCGCGCCTGGGCCGAGAAATCCGCGGCGCTCTTTCGCGAGTACGGCTGCGTCGAGATCGTCGAGGCGTGGGAGGACAACGTGCCCGACGGCAAGCAGACGGACTTCCGCCGCGCGGTCGCGGCGAAGCCCGGCGAGAAAATAGTCTTCTCCTGGCAGATCTGGCCCGACAAGGAGACGCTCGATCGCGTCGAGGCCGCAATGCGCAAGGACAAGCGTTTCGAGATTTCCGGCGGGATCCCTTTCGACGCGAAGCGGCTGATCCTCGGATGCTTCACGCCGGTCCACGCGATGGGCCGCGGTCAGCTCTCGGCGAGGTAGTTGCCGAAGAGTCCATCGCAGCGCACGCGGCGCTCGATCGACTTTTCCGACGCAAGCGCGCGGCACGTGCCCACGACGATCTCGCTCCGGCTTCCCGGGCCGAACACCGCTTCGGCGATCTCGCGATCGGAGATGCCGGGGCGGCGCGCGACCAGCGCCTTGGCATAGTCGCGATCGAAGATCGCGTTCTCAGGCCACGGCGCCGCGCGTGCCTTCCGGCGGGTAAGACGATACGCGGCGGCGAAGGAAGGCTTGTCGTGTGCGAGTGTCATGACGCACGAACGATCGACGCGCGTCATCGTTCGTCGCGCAGCGGTGATTAAAGAGGGACCTACGACTTCCGGTACTTCGTGTCGAACGCCTCGACGCCGTCCGACCAGCAGATCGGCTCGGGATCGGTCGAGAGGAAATGCACGAAGGCCGTGTTGCCGACCGCCTTCCATGCGGACTCGACCACGTTGACGAAGCGCTTGAACCCGTCGAGCGAGCGCCAGCGCACCACGAGCACATCGTCGACGTCGTGCAGCGACCACAACGCGCGCACGAGACCCGCTTCGGCAACCGGATCGATCGTCTTCGCCGCGAGAAAGCGCGCGCGCGTCAGGATGCCCTGCAGATGCCCGCCCTCGGCGATCTCGGCGAGCTGCCCCGGTGCCAGCACCAAGTCGCCTTCGACCTCGCTGCCGGGCTTGGGCTCGACGATCTCGTCGCGGATGAAGCGACCGGTCTCGCGGTCGAGCGCGTAATTCACGTTGGGCGTCATGATGTCCTCCATCGATGAGGACAAAACCGCCACGTTGTCGGTGAGGTTGCGCGTCGTGCTCCCCTCCCACTGAGGGGGAGGGGATACGAGCGGAGCGGGTGACTCCCCTCTTAGAAATGCACCGCCGTCGGCGCGATGAATCCCAGGGCGACGAAGGCGGTGCCGACCAGGCCCAGGCCGATTGCGGTGAAGGCCAGCCAGATCGCACCGGTGATCACGGCGGCGGAGGCCAGCACGATGCCGATCTGCAGCGCGCCGGACGCGATCTCGAACACGTGGTCGGCGGCAAGCGCGCGGTCGCGCTTGGCCTCCATCGCCTTGGCGCGGGACATGAGCTCGCGCCGTCCTTCGCCGGTCTCGGGCTCGCTCTCGTAGCGCTGGATCGTCGCCTTCCACGCGTCCATGCGCTTGGCCGCGGCGTCGGTCTGCGGTGCGCCCAGCGTCGGCGCCTCGATCTCGAGCGCCTCGGCCGCGGTGCGCAGCACGGTCTGGCGAATCGTCTTCGCCTGGAAGAAGGCCCAGAGGTTGGACGCCTCGATGTTCGCGTTCAACGCGTCCTGCTTCGACTGGCTGCCGCCGGTCTCCGCCAGCGCCAGCATCGCCGCCAGGATCGCGATCAGGATCGCCACCCGCTTGTTGCGATGCCCTTCCAGAGTCTCGTCGATCGTCTCGTGCGCCTCGTGTGCTTTCATTTTCCCTGTCCGACTTTTGCCTCGTTGAAACGGCGCGCGACCGGACCATGAGTCTAAACAGACGTCAAGCCCTTGCCTTCGCGCGCGACTCACCGGATCTTTGGGTCCGTGGCGGACTTCTCTCTCGAACGCGAGCTGGGCGGCGTGGTGGTCGGTGTCGACGAGGTCGGCCGCGGGCCTCTCGCCGGGCCGGTGCTCGCGGCGGCCTGCGTGTTCCCGGCCGGGAAGCTCCCGCGCACGGTCGCGAAGCTGATCGACGATTCGAAGAAGCTGAACGCGGCGCAGCGCGAGGCGGCGTACGAGGCGTTCAAGCCGCATGCGCGGATCGCCTTCGGCGCCGCCTCGGTCGTCGAGATCGACCGCTACAACATCCTGGTCGCGACCCACATGGCGATGAGCCGCGCGCTGCAGAAGCTGGGTCTCGGCGCCACCGCGATCCTGATCGACGGCAACCAGCCGCCGCCGCGGCACCTGCTGCCCGAGGGCTGCAAGGTGATGGCGGTGATCGGCGGCGACGGCCGCTCGCTCTCGATCGCCGCCGCCTCGATCGCGGCCAAGATCGTGCGCGACCGCCTGATGCAGCGCCTCGCGGTCCGCTACCCCGTCTATGGCTGGACGACGAACGCCGGCTACGGCACCAAGGAGCACCGCGCCGCGATCACCTCGGCCGGCATCACGCGCCATCACCGCATGAGCTTCCGGCCCAACCAGCTCGAGCTCGACGGGCTCTGAATCGCGTGTGATTCGTCGTTTTCGCAGACGCTCGGACTCCGACCGATTCGCCGCGCCCAAACAGAGTCCCTCGTGACTCACAGGGTCGGGGTAACTCGTCACATAACCTTGGTTTTCAGAGTCTTGGAATCTGGATTGTCGGGGTAATAGGTCACGGATAACCCAGGTATGTTCCTGGGGATAACCTATTGAATTTCTTTTTTATTGACCGGAATCAAAGACTTACGACATCGTCCCGGACATGCCTATGGACGGTGGCTCCCAGCTCTCGAATATTCTCGTCGGCGACTGCGCTTCGCTGATGGACCGGTTGCCCGAGAAGTCGGTCGACATGGTCTTCGCCGACCCCCCCTACAACATGCAGCTCGGCTCCGGGCTGACGCGGCCCGACCATTCGGTCGTCGACGGCGTCGACGACGACTGGGACCGGTTCGAGGACTACGAGGCCTACGACAAGTTCACCCGGTCGTGGCTCAAGTCCGCCCGGCGCGTGCTCAAGGACGACGGCACCCTCTGGGTGATCGGCAGCTACCACAACATCTTCCGGGTCGGATCCGCGCTCCAGGACCTGGGGTACTGGATGCTGAACGACATCGTGTGGCGCAAGTCGAACCCGATGCCGAACTTCCGCGGCCGGCGCTTCACCAACGCGCACGAGACGCTGATCTGGTGCCTCAAGGACCGGAAGCAGAAGAAGT
>CAZZLX010000057.1:0-12363 GCA_964655235.1 uncultured Rhizobium sp. | reverse complement strand
CCCCCGAGAGGACTCGAACCTCCGACCAACGGTTTAGGAAACCGCTGCTCTATCCTGCTGAGCTACGGGGCCGCTTGAAGGGGCTGTATAGCAGCCCCGGGCCGCGAGCCCAAGAGCCGCCCGAGAGGCCTAGGAAAGGCCCCAAACCCCTTCGCGGCGGATCGTCCACCAGAACCCGTTAACGGTATTGACCCCGGCGAATTCCTCGCTGACGGCCAAGGTGACGCCGGGATGGAAGCCGACGCCGTCGCAGACGATGAAGTCGCGATCCTTGGCCAATCTTGCGACTTCGACCAGTTCGGGCGCGAGCGTTTCCAGGTCGTCACCGCAGACGACCGAGAATTCGGCCTTCGACAGCCTCTTCGCGAGAGCGATGTCGCGCTTCACCTCGTCGTAGTAATGCGATCCGTCGATATAGATGAAATCGAACAGGTCGGCGCGAAAGAGGTCGAGGACGCGAGAGGCCTGCCCCCGGATCAGCACGAACTCGGTGTCGTTACCGGGCCGCGCCTCGGCCTGGAACATCGCCCGTGCGGTCGCGGCGAGCGCCGCCTGCGGGAGCTTTTCCATAAGGCGATAGCTCGGATTTACGCTTTCGGCGCGATCCGAGTCGGTGAGATAGCGTCCCCATGCATCGACCAGGAACAGGGAGGAGCCGCGCGGGAGCGTATCGATCCAGATCCGGGTGGACCCGCTGCCGAACCACGTGCCGATCTCGAGCGCGGCGATCGGCCCCGAGAAATTGTCGCGGACGACCGCCTGCATCGAGGGCGCCCGGTACTGGTGGAGCTGGCTCCGGTGCGAGGGAACGAAGTCGAGGAGCGCGCCGCCATCGGTCCCGGAGGAGGCGGCGTTCGCCAAGACCGCGAATGCCATCGCCATGACGTGGGGCATGGGCCGAGGTTCCGATCCGGGCCCTGTCCTTGAGAGCCCATCTATCCAATCGAGCGCCTCCGCGAGATGCCCTTCGTGCTCGCCCAACAGGGCGGCGAGCTCCCTTTCCAGGGATTCGAATGTTCGGCGGACTTCATCGATCTGCGTCCGCAGATAGAGCGACTTAAGGAATCCCAGAATACGAGCGATCCCCGGGCTGACGGCCGGGGACATCCCGGAAGTAGATGACATGACCCACCCTCGAGTACGTGGGTCTCCTCCCTTCCCTCACGTTATCGAGTTGGCCGTGCGCTGGGAATTCACAAGTCGCGCGATCGGGCCGTTCGCAGCGGCTGGAAATCCGCCCGTCCCCGCGCGTAGACTGCGCCCGAACCACCGAAAAGCCGATGAGGGGGAAACGATGGCGAAGCGGAAGGCGCCGGACATGTCCGTGGCCGGGCTCAGGGTATTGATCAGCGCCGGGGCAGCCGGGATCGGGCGGGTGATCGCGGAGGCCTTTGCCGACGGCGGCGCGGAGGTTCAGGTCTGCGACATCGCCAAGGACGCCCTGGCGGACCTCAAGAAGAATCGACCGGACATTCAAGGCCATCTCTGCGATGTCGCCGATCCCAAGGCGATTGCCAAGTTCTTCGCCAAGGCGACCAGGGGCGGGCTCGACGTCCTGGTCAACAACGCCGGCATCGCCGGGCCGACCGCGCCGATCCACGAGATCGATCCCAAGGACTGGCACGCGACGGTCGATATCAACCTCAACAGCATGTACCACTTCACGCGGCTGGCCGTGCCGCTGCTGAAGAAGGCCAAGGGCGGCTCGATCATCAATCTCTCGTCGGTCGCGGGCCGCCTGGGGTTCCCGCTCCGCACCCCTTACGCGGCGACGAAATGGGCGGTCGTCGGCCTGACCAAAAGCCTTGCGATGGAGCTGGGTCCCCACAAGATCCGCGTGAACGCGATTCAGCCCGGCATCGTCCGCGGCCCCCGCATCGACCGCGTGATCTCGGCACGCGCCAAGGCGAACGGCATCAGCTTCGATGCGCAGAAGAAACTGCTCCTCTCCAAGGTATCTCTCCGCACTGACGTCACGCCGGAGGACATCGCCGCCATGGCGATCTTCCTGGCCTCCTCGGCAGGTGCTCGCATCTCGGGGCAGGCGCTCAGCGTCTGCGGCAACGTCGAAACCCTCGGCTAGACACTCTCAATCTTAAGAAGCGAAGGACGCTCCCCATGGCTGCCAAGCAGCGCAAGGTCATCATCACCTGTGCCGTCACCGGCTCGATCCACACGCCGACGATGTCGCCACACCTGCCGCTGACCCCGGACGAGGTGGCCAAGGACGCGATCGCCGCCGCCGAGGCCGGCGCCGCGATCCTTCACCTCCACGCGCGCGACGGCAAGGACGGCCGTCCGACGCCGTCGCCGGACGTATTCATGGAGTTCCTGCCGCGCATCAAGCAGGCGTCCAATGCCGTTGTGAACATCACGACGGGCGGCGGCCATGGGATGACGCTCGCCGAGCGTCTGGCGGCGCCGCTGCGGGCCAAGCCGGAGATGTGCTCGCTCAACATGGGATCGATGAACTTCGGCCTCTACCCGATGCTCGATCGCTACAAGGAGTTCAAGTACGAGTGGGAGAGGAAGCACCTGGAGAACAGCCGGGACTTCATCTTCCGCAACACCTTCAAGGATATCGAGGAGGTGCTGAAGACCCTCGGCGAGGGCCACGGCGTCAAGTTCGAGTTCGAGTGCTACGACGTCGGCCACCTGTACACGCTCGCCCACTTCGTCGAGCGCGGGCTGATCAAGCCGCCGTTCTTCGTGCAGACGATTTTCGGCATCCTCGGCGGCATCGGCCCCGACCTCGAGAACGTCGATCACATGAAGCGGATCGCCGACAAGCTGTTCGGAGAGGACTATTACTGGTCGATCCTGGCGGCCGGGCGCTTCCAGATGCCGTTCCTGACCCATGCCGCAACGATGGGCGCCAATGTCCGCGTCGGCCTCGAGGATTCGCTCTGGCTCGGCAAGGGCCAGCTCGCCAAGTCGAACGCCGACCAGGTCGCCAAGATCCGCCGCATCATCGAGGAGCTGTCGATGGAGATCGCCACGCCCGACGAGGCGCGGAAGATGCTGGATCTGAAGGGCGGCGACGCGGTCGGTTTCTGATCCCGGGCGGCGTTCGATGCCGATCTCAGGCAAGACCTCGGTCTACGGGATCATCGCCGATCCGATCGGCCATGTCCGCGGACCGACGATCTTCAACCCGCTGTTCGACAAGCTGGGGATGGACGCAGTGATGGTGCCGTTCCACGTGACGGCGACGTCGCTGCCGCGTGCGGTCGCAGGATTCCGTGCGATCGAGAGCCTCAAGGGCTGGCTCGTCACGAACCCGCACAAGTTCGCGATGTTCCACCTCTGCGACAAGGTCGATGCCTCGGGCACGCGGCTGCAGGCGGTCAACGTCGTCCGCCGCAATTCGGACGACGGCCGGCTGATTGGCGGCAACTACGATGGCGCCGGCTTCGTCAACGGGCTTCGCCACGACGGCATCGAGCCGAAAGGCAAGGATGTGCTGATGCTGGGCGCTGGCGGTGCTGCCTACGCCATCGCCTTCGCGCTGGCGGAGGCGGGTGTCGCGCGACTGACGATCGCCAACCGCACCCGCGCCAATGCCGAGGCCCTGGCCGCGACGACCCGGAAGTTCTTCCCGGGTTTTGCGGTAGAGGTCGGCGATGCCGAGGCCGGGCGCCAGGACATGATCGTCAACACCACGTCGGCCGGCCTCAAACCGGACGATCCGTTGCCGCTCGAGGTCGAAGGCCTGCAATCGTCGACCGTCGTTGTCGACATCATCATGAATCCCGAAATGACGAAGCTGTTGACGCTGGCGAGGGATCGCGGATGCCGCATCCATCTCGGCCGGCACATGCTGGATTCGCAGTTTCCGTTGCTCGCCCGACACCTGGGCGTGCCGATTTCCTGAAAAAGTGGAGGAGAAGAGCCATGGCCAAGTTGAAGATCTACGGTATCGCCAAGTCGCGTGCGTTCAGGAATATGTGGGCCGCGGCTGAAGCCGGCGCTCCTTACGAGCAGGTTCAGATCAACTGGGCCGACCAGACCTCGAAGTCGCCCGAGTTCCTGAAGATCAACCCGATGGGCCAAGTGCCCGCGATGGAAGACGACGGTCTCGCGCTGACCGAGTCGATGGCCATCAACCTCTATATCGCGAAGAAGTACGGGAAGGGCGGCTTCTATCCCGGAGATCTCGCGGGCGAGGCCAAGGTCTGGCAATGGACCATGTTCGCGGCGACCTCGATCGAACGCTCGATGGGGCTCGTCAGCTACAATCGCTACGTCCTGGCGCCGGAGAAGCGCAGCGAGGCCGTCGTGACCGAGAACCTCGAAGCGTTGAAGCGGCCGCTCTCGGTGCTGGATGCGGCGCTGGCGAAATCGCCTTACCTGCTCGGCCAGACCTTCACGATCGCCGACGTCAACGTGGCGTCGGTGTTCTTCGGTCCGTGGTCGAACAATCACGACTTCTCGGCCACGCCGAATATCGCTGCCTGGCTCAACCGCTGCTTCGAGCGCCCGGCCTTCGTCGGCGCGCGGAAGCTCCGCGACGCCGCCTGACGTCTGCACCGTGAAACGTGGGGCGGCGGGTTGAACCAACCCGCCGTCCGCACGTTAGTCCTCGATGGCGCGAATCGAGGACTATGGCCTTATCGGCAACATGACGTCGGCGGCACTCGTCGGACGCGACGGGTCGATCGACTGGCTGTGCCTCCCGCGATTCGATTCCGCCGCTTGCTTCGCCGCCCTTCTGGGTGACCGCGAGAACGGACGCTGGCTGATCGCTCCTCGCGAAGAACGCTGCAGACGCACGCGACGCTACATCCCCGACACCGCGATCCTCGAAACGCGTTTCGAAACGTCGAAAGGCGTCGCGACACTGATCGACTTCATGCCGTTCACCGAGGACGAGCGGAAGGCCGACGTCGTTCGCATCGTGCGCGGCGAGCGCGGGTCGGTGGAAATGGGGATGGAGCTCACGCTCCGCTTCAACTACGGCCAGACGGCGCCTTGGGTGCGCCGCCGGGACTACGGCCTGAGCGCAGTCGCCGGACCGGATGCGGTCGAACTTCACACGCCGGCGCCGCTCGAAGGCCGCGACATGCGAACGCTCTCGACCTTCACGGTGCGCGAGGGCGACCACGTGCCCTTCACCCTGTCGTATCATCCCTCGATCGCGCCGCCGCACTTCGTACCTGACCGGCTGGAGAGCCTCGACCGGACCACCTCCTGGTGGCGTCAATGGTGCAGGCGCTGCCGCTTCGCCTCCGAGAACCAGGCGTGGCGCGATGCGGTCATCCGATCTCTGATCACACTGAAGCTTCTCACCTTCGGCCCGAGCGGCGGCATCGTCGCCGCGCCCACGACCTCGCTGCCGGAAGCGATCGGCGGCCAGCGAAACTGGGATTACCGATACAGCTGGCTCCGCGACTCTTCGCTCACCCTCTATGCCCTGCTCAATGCCGGCTATCGCGAGGAGGCCGAGGCGTGGCGGCAATGGCTGCTGCGAGCCGTGGCCGGCCATCCGCAGCAGCTGCAGATCATGTATGGCATCACCGGCGAGCGCTGGCTTCCCGAGAACGAGATCCCCTGGCTGAAGGGATATGAGGGAAGCCGACCGGTCCGCCTGGGCAACGCCGCAATGGATCAGGTGCAGCTCGACGTCTACGGGCAGGTGATGGACACGCTGCATGTCGCGCGCGACGCCGATCTCAGCGCTCTCGACGAGGCCTGGCGGCTGCAGAAGGTGCTGCTCAAGCATCTCGAGGAGATCTGGAACAAGCCGGACCAGGGCATCTGGGAGGTGCGCGGGCCACCGCGCGCCTTCACTCATTCACGCCTGATGTGCTGGGTCGCTTTCGATCGGGCGGCGAAGAGCGCTGAGCAGTTCCGTCTGGACGGGCCGGCCGATCGGTGGCGCGAGATCCGCGACCGCATTCACGCGGATATCTGCGAGCGCGGCTTCGATCGCAAGCGGAACTCGTTCGTCCAGGCCTTCGGCGGGACCACGCTGGACGCGGCACTCCTCCTGATCCCGCAGATCGGCTTCCTTCCGCCGGAGGATCCGCGTGTCGTCGGCACGGTCGAGGCCGTCGAACGCGAGCTTCTGCAGGACGGTTTCGTGCGCCGATACGCGACCGAGCTGGTCGACGACGGCGTCGGCGGAGAGGAAGGCGCCTTCCTTGCCTGTTCGTTCTGGCTTGCGGATGCGCAGGTCATGCTGGGAAGGCTCGACGAGGCGATGGAGATGTTCGAGCGGCTCCTCTCGATCCGCAACGATCTCGGGCTGCTGGCCGAGGAGTACGATCCGATGCTCAAACGCCAGGTCGGGAACTTCCCGCAGGCGTTCTCGCATGTTGGCCTGATCGACACGGCCTACAACCTGATCGACGTCCACGGGCCGGCGCATCAGCGGTCCGTCCGCGAGGCCCCCACCAAGACGACCGAACCTGCAAAGATGGCGCGGCGCGAACGATCGGCTTAGGATTCGTCCGCCAGGAAGGGCGCGACGTGGCGACCGTGGCAGTCTGCGCAGACGCCATGGCTGATACGCACGTCGGAGTCACCGCCCTTCCGATAGTAATCCTCTGGCGGGATCCAGTCCGGATCCTCGCCGGCGGTCGCGGATGTCGCGACCTTGGCGCAGTACGCGCAGAGTCTGACGATCGGCCTCGTGCTGCGCCCCGCGGTGCGGACACGCAATGCCTCGAAGTCGAAGAGGTTCATCGGCGGGCGGGGCAATTCGTCGACGATGATCGACTGATAGAGGAGTGCGGATGCACGGCCGGCGGACTGCAGCGGCCGGATGCTCATCCACAGGTCGCGCCGGAGGTCCGGGGCATCGCAGCGGAACTCGAAAGTCACGGCGTCGATCGAACCCGACAGCAGGCGGGTGACATACCCACGATGGGCCGCCGCAACGTCGTCGCCGATGATGAAATCGAGCATCGGGCGGCCGACTACAGTCGCGGGGTCGGCGATGCGGTTGCCTCCGTTTTCCCGGGCGAATTTTGCCCAGTTTCGATGTCCGCAGGCGAGAATGCAGCCATCGCCACCGACGACGTAGGAAACGCCTTCCATGCCGTCGAGAAGCGCCTGAAAGGAGTGGTCGGACGGGTTCAGCATGGCCGCGGCTCCTCCTGTACGACAGTTCCTTCAGTGTATCCCTTTAAAGCCCGATCACCAGCGGCGATGAAAGCTGGCGGACGGCCTTCACGACTGCCATGCCGACGATCATTCCGGTCTTGGGATTACTCTCGGTCGGCAGGATGTCCTCGACGAAGGTGAAGCTTCCGAAGGCGCCCTTGGCGCGGACCTCGATCACATGCGTCGAGATCGTCGGATCGGCGACGATGATCAGGTGCGTCCTGTCGAGGCCGGCGCCGGCCAGCGAAACCGCTGCCGAAATATTGACGTTTCGCGGATAGCGCCGGGCACCCTCGCGTGCCGGGCCCTCATAGGCGATGAACGGTTCCTTCAGCGTCATCAGGTCGACCATGCCCTCGGCTTCGGTACCGAGCCAGGCTTCCGGCTGCTTCCTGACAGTCATGACGACTTCGTCGAGCCCGCCGATCGCGGCCCCCGACAGGATGTCGAGGGCGCCGATGCCGGCAGACGGGAGGATGAGCCGATGGCCGTTGGCCTTCGCCGTCGCGATCAGCCGCTCGCGCAAGGCGTCGTCGGTCAGCGCGCCGACCGAGGTGATCATCATGTCGGCGTTCTTCAGCGCCCGCTCCGCATGCGCCTGCACGGCCGAATGCCCGGCGCCTTCGACATAGGCATCGACCTCGACGCCGAAATAGGCCTCGGGATCGTTGGTGACGAGGAAATCGTGCTTCTCCGTCCGGGGATTCCGCACCAGGGCCGAGACGATCTTCACGTCCGGCAGCACGCCGGACGCGATCGCCGCGGCCACCTGCTCGCCGATGGCGCCCAAGCCCATCAGGCCGATCCTGAACATCTCATCCCCCTTTCGCGCCGTGGCGCTCGCGCCAGATCAGCTTGGCTGCTTCCGGCACCGCCGCCTTCCGGCCGGTCGTGTTGACGAACATCACGCAGAGCGCTTCGGCGCGGTTGACCTGGCCGGCGCCGAGCTTCCAGGTTCCATAGGCCATCGTCAGGCTCGACGTGCGGAATCCCGTCACGCGCGCGCCGATCAGCACCTCGTCGCGATAGTGCAGCGGCTTATGGTATTCGACCTCGATCTTCGCCAGCACCGGACCCGGTACGTCGGCGGCTAGTTCGAGGCCGACCTCGGACATCGCCCGGATGCGCATGTCCTCGTACCATTCGAGATAGCTCGTGTGGTTGACGTGCGCATAGGCATCCACCTCGCTCCAGCGCACGCGATGCCGCACCAGGAGCGGCCAGTCTCCTTCCACGGCGAAGTCGGCGCGAAGCCGGTCGTCGAGAGCCAGGGTCATGCGTCCCCGCTTAACGCATTTGCCGGGCGGCGAGAAGCGCGCTCGGGACCGCCTGGAATGCCGGAAATTCCAGCCTTTCCTTGACATGGAGGGCGCCGCGAGCCGACACTTTCCTTAACGAAATCATCATCAAAGCAGGCGCGCGTGCCCGACAAGACGATGCCGGCGGACCTCTATCCCGTGATCGAGCCCTATGAGAGCGGCATGTTCCCGGTCGGCGACGGCCATGAGCTCTATTACGAACTCTGCGGAAATCCGAAGGGCAAGCCGGTCGTCTTCCTGCACGGCGGTCCCGGCAGCGGTTCCGGCCCCGAGCACCGCCGCTTCTTCGACCCCAAGCGCTACCACATCCTGGTCTTCGATCAGCGGGGATCCGGCCGGTCGACGCCGACCGCCTCGATCGAGAACAACACCACCCAGCACCTGATCCGCGACATCGAGGCCCTGCGCGAGAAGCTCGACGTCAAGCGTTGGGTCGTGTTCGGCGGCTCCTGGGGCTCGACGCTGGCGCTGGCTTACGCGGCCGCGCACCCGGAGGCCTGCGTCGCCCTCGTGCTGCGCGGTATCTGGCTCTGCCGGAAATCGGACATGCAGTGGTGGCTCTACGGCGTCCGCTCGATCTTCACCGAGTTCTGGGACGACTTCGCCAACTATCTCCCCGAGAACGAGCGGGGCGACCTGCTGGAGAACTACTTCAAGCTCCTGGTGCATCCAGATCCCAAGGTCCACATGCCGGCGGCGGCGAACTGGAAGACCTACGAGTCCCGGATCGCGGCCCTGATCCCGAAGGCTGGCGCGGAGAAGTCGCAGAGCCCGCGCACGCTGGCGATGTCCCGCATCGAGGCGCACTACATGCGCAACAGCGTCTTCCTCGACGAGGGCGCGCTGATCAAGGCGGTGCCGCGCTTCCGCCACGTGCCGGCCATCATCGTCCACGGCCGCTACGACGTGATCTGCCCGGCCGAGGGCGCGGTGGCGCTGCATCGCGCCTGGCCCGAAGCCGATTTCGTCATGGTGCCGGATGCCGGCCATTCGGCCATGGAACCGGGCATCCGCGCGGCGCTGGTCGCCGCCACCGACCGCTACGCCGATCTCGACTGAAGAAAAAAGACTGAGAGGAAGATCCATGCTTGCACGTTGGCTGGCCCTCGCCGCCGTCGCCGCTCTCCCCGCTTCGGTCTCGGCTCAGGAACTGAAGATCGGCATCGGCGCGATGGCGCGTTCGATGGACCCGCACTTCACCAATTCGGGCCCCGACGTGGCGAACATGCTCCACGTCTTCGACAAGCTGATCCTGCAGGACGAGAAGCAGGGCCTGGTGCCCGGCCTCGCGACCTCTTGGAAAGCGATCGACGACACGACGTGGGAAGTAAAGCTGCGGGAAGGCGTCACCTGGCACGACGGCTCGCCCTTCACCGCCGAGGACGTCGCCTTCACCGTCAAGCGCGCGGTCGATGTGCCGAAATCGGGGTCGCCTTTCGCGCTCTACGTCAGCACGATCAAGGCGGTCGAGATCAAGGGCCCGCACCTAGTTCACCTGAAGACCGGGTCGCCGGCGCCTCTCCTGCCCTGGGACATCTCGACCTTCGGCATCATCTCGAAGAAGCACGGCGAGACGGCCGCGACCGAGGAATACAACTCCGGCAAGGCCGCGGTCGGCACCGGCCCCTACAAGCTGGTCTCCTTTTCGCCGAACGAGAAGATCGTGTTCGAGCGCAACGACGCCTATTGGGGTAAGAAGGAACCCTGGACCAAGGTCACCTTCTCGCTGATCGCCAACCAGGCGTCGCGAACCGCGGCGCTGCTGGCCGGCGATGTCGACGCGATCGACACGGTCGCGACCCAGGATATCCCGCGCATCAAGTCGACGGCCGGACTCGCGATTGCGCCGTCGCTGTCGAACCGCGTGATCTACCTGATCATGGACAGCCACCGCGAGGTCGCCGAACACATCCGCGACAACGACGGCAAGCCGATGACCAAGAACCCGCTGAAGGACGCGCGGGTCCGCCAGGCGCTGATGCTGTCGATCGCGCGCGAAGCGCTGGTCGACCGCATCATGGAAGGTGAAGGCGTGCCGACCGGCCAGCTGGTGCCGAACGGCATGTTCGGCCACGACCCGAACCTGAAGACCCCGGTGCAGAACCTTGACCAGGCCAAGAAGCTGCTGGCCGATGCCGGGTACCCGAAGGGCTTCCAGCTGACCCTGCACGGCTCCAACGGCCGCTACCTCAACGACGCCAAGATCACCCAGGCGCTGGGCCAGATGTTCGTCCGTGCCGGCATCAACACCACGGTCGAGACCCTGCCGCGCGCCGTCTACGGCACCCGCGGTAACGACTTCGGCTTCTCGGTCGGCCTGTTCGGCTGGGGTACCGACACCGGCGAGGCGGCGTCCCCGCTCAAGTCGCTGATCATGACCAAAGACGCGACCGGCGCCGGCGCCTCCAACCGTGGCCGCTACTCGAACCCGAAGATCGACGCGGTGATCGTGGAAGCGCTCCGCACCATCGACGACAAGAAGCGGGAGGCACTGCTGCAGCAGGCGACACGGATGGCGATGGACGACGCCGCGATCATCCCGCTCTATTTCCAGGTCAACACCTGGGCGACCCGCGGCCCCATCGTCTGGACGCCGCGCACCGACGAATTCACGCTTGCCATGTCCGCGAGGCCGAAATGACCAACGATAGCTCTACCGCCAAGTTCACCCTCGCCGACGCCCGGGCGCAGTTCCCGGGCGCCGACAAATGGGTCTACGCAAACGTTGCCTCCAAGGGCATCATCTCGCAGGCGAGCCGTGACGCGATCGACGACGTCGCCGACGCCCAGATGAACGGAGACGAGATCAAGGAGGAGTACGGCGGCTCGCTCCAGCGCGTCCGTAACAACTTCGCCAAGCTGATCGGCGCCAAGCCGCATGAAGTCGCGGTCACCAAGAACGTCTCCGAGGGCCTGAACGCGATCGGCTCGGCGATGGATTGGAAGAAGGGTGACAACGTCGTCATCTGCACCGAGCTTGAGCATCCGAACAACGTCTATCTGTGGATGAACCTCGCCGAGAAGTATGGCATCGAGGTTCGCGGCGTGAAGTCGAAGGACGGTATGATCGACGCTGGTACCATTGCCGGTTCGGTCGATGCCCGTACCCGGATCGTCTCGGTCTCGACCGTGACCTTCACGCCGGGCTACCGCACCGACGTCGCCTCGATCGCCAAGGCCGCGCACAAGGTCGGCGCGCTGATGCTGGTCGACGCCGTGCAGTCAGCTGGCGTGCTCGCGATCGACGTCGAGAAGCTCGGCATCGATGCGCTCGCCACATCGACCAGCAAGGGCCTGCTCGGCGTCATGGGCCTCGGCATGCTCTATGTCAGCGATCGCTGGGTAGAAAAGCTGAGGCCGGCATGGGTCGCGCGCTTCAGCGTCGTCACCGGCAAGCACGAGTCCGACCTCGGCGACGGCGTGCTGCGCCTGCAGCCCGACGCCCGCCGCTTCGAGATCGGCAACTACAACTGGATCGGCATCGCCGCGCTCGACGCCTCGCTCGACCTGCTGCTCGGCATTGGGCCTGACAAGATCGAGAGCCATGTGATGGCGCTGTCGAACCGTCTGGCCGGCGGCCTGCAGCAGCTGGGCTACCCGGTCTGCCGCCCGGCCGACGACTGGGCCCGGAGCCACATCGTCACCATCGGCACACTCGGCGCCGGCGATGCCTACACCTCCGATGACGACCGGCTGAACAAGTTCTCGTCCGCGCTCAAGAAGGCGGACGTGAAGTTCACCGTCCGCCGCGGCCTCGTCCGCTTCGGCCTGCACCTCTACAACAACGAAGCCGACGTCGACAAAATCCTCGAGGTGGCCCGGTCGGCCGCCAGCTGACGCGTGGACGATCTCAAAGGCCTCCTCGTCGTCACGCTGGAACAGGCGGTCGCCGCCCCGTACTGCTCGGTGCGGCTTGCCGACTCCGGCGCCCGCGTCA
>CAZZLX010000056.1:0-12537 GCA_964655235.1 uncultured Rhizobium sp. | reverse complement strand
CAAAGGGAACATCTATCTCGCGAAGGTGACGAGGGTAGAGCCGTCGCTTCATGCCGCCTTCGTCGATTACGGCGGCAACCGCCACGGCTTCCTCGCCTTCAGCGAAATCCATCCCGACTACTATCAGATACCCGTCGCCGATCGCGAACGGCTCCTCGCCGAGATGGCGAAGATCGAGCGCGGCGAAAGCACCGGTCACGAGAGCGGCGGTCGCCGTCGCGATCGTGACGAGCGGCGCGGCGGTCGAGGCCGCGGTCGTCGCGGCGAGCGGCGCGACCGCCCGGCCGACGGCGAAGCCACGGTCGCGATCGAAGGCGAGGCCGCAGCGCCGGTAGCCGGCGACGAAGCGGCGCCGGAGGCGGTCGCCTCGGACGAGCAGCCGCAGGATGCCGTTGTGGCGGAGGCGCCCGCGGCGAACGAGCAGAACGACGCCGGGCCCGCGGTCGCCGAGTCGGTCGGTACCACGCCGGCGGTGATCTACGACGCCGAGCCTGCCCAGGAATCCGGGCCGGCCGCCGAACGCGCCGAAGTCGAGCACGCTGAGGGCGAGCGTTCGGAGTCCGGACGTACGGAGGCCGAGCGCTCCGAATCCGACCGATCCGAATCTGACCGGGCGCCGTCGACCCCCGATCAGGTCGAGAACCATGTCGAGGTCATCGGCGGCGACGACAACGAGGAGCTCGCGCGCCGCCGCCAGCGCCTGCTGCGCAACTACAAGATCCAGGAAGTCATCAAGCGCCGGCAGATCCTGCTGGTGCAGGTGGTCAAGGAAGAGCGCGGCACCAAGGGTGCGGCGCTCACCACGTATCTCTCGCTCGCCGGCCGCTACTGCGTGCTGATGCCGAACACGGCGCGCGGCGGCGGCGTCAGCCGCAAGATCACCAACGCCACCGACCGCAAGCGGCTCAAGTCGATGATCGACGAGCTGGAGCTGCCGGAAGGCATGGGCCTGATCGTGCGCACCGCCGGCAGCGAGCGCACCAAGACCGAGATCAAGCGCGACTGCGACTACCTGGTCCGTCTCTGGGACTCTATCCGGGAGACGACGCTCACGTCGACGGCGCCCTGCGTGATCCATGCCGAAGCCGACCTGATCAAACGCTCGATCCGCGACCTCTATTCGCGCGACATCGACGAGGTCCTGGTCGACGGCGAGGAGCAGTACAAGGCCGCCAAGGACTTCATGAAGATGCTGATGCCGTCGCACGCCAAGCGCGTGCAGCGGTACAAGGCGGACGACGGTCTGCCGCTCTTCCAGAAGGCCCAGGTCGAATCCCAGCTCGACGCGATGCACTCGCCGATGGTGCCGCTGCGCTCGGGCGGTTCCATCGTCATCAACCAGACGGAAGCGCTGGTCGCAATCGACGTGAACTCGGGCCGCGCCACGCGCGAGCGGCACATCGAGGACACGGCGCTCAAGACCAACCTGGAGGCGGCCGACGAGGTCGCCCGCCAGCTGCGCCTGCGCGATCTTGCCGGCCTCATCGTGATCGACTTCATCGACATGGAGGACAACCGGCACAACCATCAGGTCGAGCGCCGATTGAAGGACGCGATGCGCCATGACCGCGCGCGCATCCAGATCGGCCGCATCTCGGCCTTCGGCCTGCTCGAGCTGTCGCGCCAGCGGCTGCGCCCGAGCCTGGTCGAGGCCTCGACCACGCTGTGCCCGCATTGCGGCGGCACCGGCCACATCCGCTCGACCGAGTCGACGTCGCTGCACGTGCTGCGCGCGATCGAGGAGGAGGGCGCGAAGCATCGCGCCTCCGAGGTCATGGTCTATGTGCCGGCGAGCGTCGCGCTCTACATCCTGAACCACAAGCGCGCCGCGCTCGCCGACATCGAGGCGCGCCACGGCATGAAGGTGTTCCTCGGCCAGGACGACACGCTGGTTCCGCCGAACCACCGCATCGAGCGTCTGAAGATCCGCGACCCGCAGAGCCAGCAGATCGAGCATCGCCCGCAGGCGGCGTTGCCGCCGCCTGTGCCGGCCGATGAGGATGACGAGGACGGCGAGGTCGAAGCGGAAGCCGAGGAGCGCTCGTCCGAGCCGCGCCAGCAGCAGCAGCCGCACCAGGAAGGTGAGGGCGGCGAGGAACGCGGCCGCCGTCGTCGCCGTCGTCGCCGTCGCCGCGGAGGAGATCGGGACCGCCCCGGACATCCGGGCGAAGCCGGCGGAGAGTCGCAGGGCATGCCGGCGCCGTCGTTGCAGGAGCACGTGCCTGCGCAGGCTCGGGAAGACGACGGCGAAGGCGAGCACGACGAGGGCAGCGACGATCAGGCGGAACTGCCGGGCGTAAACCGTCCTCAAGGCGAGGAAGGCGAGGGCGGTCGCCGTCGTCGCCGCGGTCGCCGTGGCGGTCGCCGCCGTGGCCGTCGCGAGGATGGCGACAATCGTCCGGAAGGAGACCAGCAGCCGATGGCGGCGGCTCCGGCGCCGGCGTCCGAAACCGCACCGCTGCCGCCGCCGGTCGCTCCGGCGGCCGCGCCCCCGCCCCCCGCCTATCAGCCGGCGTACCAGCCCGCCTATCAGCCGACCTCGGTCGCCGACCAGGTGCTCTCGGCCTTCGAGCAGCTCGAGACGCAGGAGACATCGCCGCGCGCGGTCGCAGCCGAAGCTCCTGCGGCGCCCCAGATCCCGATCGATCCCAATCCGCCGGTGCAGGTGATCGGCGGCGACGCCACGGTCACGCCGAAGCGCGGCGGCTGGTGGCGCCGGAAGTAGCGATCGCCGGACGTCGAGAAACGCGAAGGCCTCCCGATCGGGGAGGCCTTCGTCGTTTCGGGGCCTATTCCTTGCGGATGCTCCAGTAGTAGCGCTGCGGCGAGCTGATCACGCCCTTGACGTTCGAGCGGTAGGCCAGGCGCTGGTACCACTGGCCGTAGGTGACGTAGGGCACCTGCTCGAACATCCGCTTCTGCAGCGTCTCGATGATGGCGAACTGCTTCTTCGGATCGGCCTCGCGCGTCCAGGCGTCGCGCAACTTCTCGATCTCGGCGTCGCAGGGCCAGCCGAACCACGCCTTGTCGCAGTCGGTGGCGACCGGGTTGGCAAACGGCGACGAGCCCGAAAGTCCGCCGGACGAGGTGAAGAACACGTTCCAGCCGCCCTCCGACGGCGGCTTCTTGACCGCGCGGCGGGTCAGCACCGAGTTCCAGTCGAGCGGCACCAGCTGCGGGTTGGCGCCGATCCGCTTCAGCGCGTCGGCGAGAACGAGGGCGGCGCCGTTGAAGGCGGGGAAGTCGGTCGCCTGCAGAATATGGATCGGCTCGCCCTTGTATCCGGCTTCGGCGAAGAGCTTCTTTGCCATCTCGTCGCGCTTCTTCGGGTCCTTCTCGGTCGCCGCCTCGGCGCCGACGAGCGTCTCGTTCGGGGAGTCGCAGACGAACATCGCCGGGCAGACCTTCCAGTCGCTCGGATCGCTGGAGACGGAGGCGCGGAGATAGTTCTCCTGGTTGGTGAGCCAGACGAGCGCCTGGCGCGCCTTCGGGTGGTCGAAGGGCGGGTAGAGGTGGTTCGGCCTGAGGATGCCCTGGGTCCCGAGCGGGTCCGACGGTGCCAGCACGATGTCCTTGTTGCGGCGGAGCACCGGCAGCAGGTCGCTCGTCGGCGTCTCCCAGAAGTCGATCTCGCCGGCGCCGAGCGCCGCCGCGATCGTCGCCGGATCGGGGATGTAGACCCACTCGACCCGATCGAGATGAACCACCTTGCCGCCGGCCGCGTAAGACGGCGGCTCGCTTCGCGGCTTGTAGCCGTCGTACTTGGTGTAGACGACCTTGGCGCCCGGAACCCACTCGTCCTGCTTGAACCGGAACGGCCCTGATCCGATCACGGTTGTCACCTGCTGGTGCGGATCGGTCCTTGCCTCGGCCTCGCGCATGATCACCGGCGAGAGCCCGCCCATGCGACCCAGAGTCGAGGCGACGAGCCCGTACGGCTCCTTCAGCGTCATCGTGAAGGTCCTGGCGTCGACCGTCTTCACATCGGCGACCACCTTGTAGAGACGTTGGCCCATGATGTCGCGAGCTGCGAAGCGCGCGATCGATGGGATCACGTCCTTGGACGTGACCGGAGAGCCGTCGTGGAAGGAGAGCCCCTCGCGGAGCGTGAAGGTGTAGGTCAGCCCGTCCGCGCTGACGTTCCATGCGGACACCATCTGCGGCGCCGGCTCCAGCTTTTCGTTCCACGCGAAAAGCATGTCGTAGACGAGGTTGCCGTGGTTCTGCGTGATGGTGCCTGTGGTCCAGATCGGATCGAGGACGCGCAGGTCGCCCTGCGCCACGACCTTCAGGATTTTTGGATTGCCTTGAGCGAAGGCGGCAGCGCCGCCCAGCGTAATGGTCGCTGCCGCGGCAAACGAGATGATGGTCTCGAATTTCATCGGAGCCTCCCGTTTCTGTCGAGGGAGGCTAGCACGATCCCGCCGCCCCTTTCGGGACGGCGGGATGAGGGACGACTAGTAGCGGACCGGCGGCGCGTAGCCCGGCGGCGGGGGGAGGCGGCTGCGGCGGGAGTTGGATGGCGCCGACCGAGGCCGACCCCGGCGACTGCACCGGAACGAGGGTCGGCACCAGCGTATAGATCGGCACCGGCCGCTGCGCCGGCGCGTAGCCGGCATCGGCCTGCTGCTGCGCGTTCCGCGGCTGGCGCGGCGCGTTGACCAGAGTACCGTCGACCGGGACGTCATTGGTCACGACCTGCGTGCGTTCCGGCCGCGGCTGCCCTCTCTGCGCCGCCTCGCGGTTGAGCGACGCGGTGTTGAGGGACGTCTCGCCGCCGCGCGTACGCGATTCGCTGACCTGAGCCGAGGCCGTGTCCAACCGGGACGGAACCGACGTGTCGGCCTGCTGACGCCAGGAGGCGGACGAGCCTAGGCGGGTCGGCATGCCCATCGATGCATCGGCGCGCGCCGGCGCCGCGACGGGCGTATCGAGCCGTGCCGGACGGCCGTCGGACAGCATCGGCTGAGACGGGGCCGCGGCGAACTGCTGTGCCGGGGCGGCGGTCTCGAGGGCGGCGATCAGGCCAGCGTCGATCTCCTCGCTGCCCGGCATGCCCGCCTTCTCGCGGAAGGACTTGATCGCGGCGCGCGTGCGCGAGCCGATACGCCCGTCGATACCGCCGACGTCGTAACCGAGGTCGCTCAGTAGACGCTGCGCGGTCAGGATCTGCGTGCGATCGGGCTGCTCGGGCTTAGGCGGTTCGGCCACGCTCGTCGACGGAACGGTCGCGACCTCGATCTTCAGCGGCTCCGGCGCCGGCGTCGCAGCGACAGGTTGCGCGGGTGGGACCGGGGGCAATGCCTTGCGCGGCGGCGAGACTGCGGCGACGGAGACGCCCTTGGCCGCGTCGACCGGAAGGACCGCCGCGTTCGCCGTCTCGTTCTGACGATGTGGCGCGAGGCTCCAGATGATCCCGAGACCGACGATGACTGTGGCCGCAGTCGCGAACCACGGCTTCATCTGGAAAGGCGCGGCGTGCGACACCTGCTGCTCGGTCTCGTCGGCCTTGAGCAGCAGCGGCTCGAGCTGCACCCAGCGGCGGCGCTGCCGGAAGGCGACGTGAAGCAGGCTGAAAAGGAGCCACGCGGCGATGAAGACGCCGCCGGCCTTCACCACCGACAGGCCGAACAGGACGAGCCCGGCCAATGCCAGGATGGTGGCGCCCAGAGGGTGGACGAAAAAAATCTGCATCATCGACAGCGGCGGTCGCATCTTGATCGCGCCGCAGCGGTGGCAGACGGCCGCCTGGGCGTTGAGACGGGTGGTGCACCAGGGGCAGTGCACCCGCGTGACGGCTTCGGTCATGATCCTCTCCCGATGGCCCTGCGTTGGCCAGCGCCCGCACAACGCCGGGCCGAGAGCGGCGTTCCTGTGACCGAGGGATGGTCTCCATTTTGCTTCGGGTGCGGTTTTACGGCCGTAGCGGGCCGCCGGATGACGCTGAAAAGACTGGCTGTTCGCGTCAGCGTAGAGAATGAATTCGCTGAACTATCTTGATGCGCGAAGTGAAATTCATTAAAAACCATATAGTTGTCGCGAGAAATTGACGGGATTCCGCGGAGAACGGCGCGGAGAGTTCATGGCAGAAGCGCAATCCCAGGACTTGGCGGTGAAGCGGACGGCGGTGAAGCTGCTGTCGACCGCTTGCGACGGACTCGTCGCCGAAGACGAACCTTTCGCCGCCGCCCTCGCTGCCGCGCTCCGCAGCCCCAACGATCCGCTGTTCATCTACAACTATCGCGTCGCCGAGCAGGAGTTCGGCCGTCTGCCGCGCGAGACGAGCGAGATCCTGCTTTCCCGCTGCCAGAGCCGGATCGCCGAGACCCAGGACGACATCCTGGCCGAGTTCCGCGGCATGAATGCCGCCAAGCGGGCCGCCAAGTGGATCCAGCAGCAGAAGAAGGCGAAGAAGGCCGCCGAGCCCAAAAAGCGGATCACGGCAATCGAGTGGACCTGAGCTAAGCTTCCCCCGGCTTCCAAAGGGGGAACCCATGACCATCGACCTGACCATGCTCGCCTGGAGCGCGGCGCTCTGCCTGGTGCTTGCGCTTCCCTACACGATCGGACTCAACAAGACCTTCGGCCTGCCGATCCTCGTCGGCAACCGAGAGAATTTCCCCACAGTCGAAGGCTGGATCGGCCGCGCCAAGCGCGCGCACATGAACATGCTCGAGAACATCGCGCCGTTCGCGGCGCTGGTGTTGATCGCACATGTCGCCGGCAAGGCCGATGCCTCGACCGCGCTCGGCGCGCAGCTCTTCTTCTGGGCCCGCCTTGTCCATGCGGTCGTCTACATCGCGGGGCTGCCATGGATCCGCACCGCCGCCTACGGCGTGTCCCTGGTCGGCATGGTGATGATCTTCCTGAAGATCGTCGGCTGACGCGCGCTTACTCCGGCGGACCTTGCACGGTCTGCCGGTTGGGCCCAGGATCGGTTCTCTCTACCCTCGAACCGAGACATCCCCATGCCCTTTTCCATGTATCAGGCGGCCGCGCCCGGCATCCTGCAAACTTTGAAGGCCGTCGACGGCGTCCTAACCAAGGCGGAAGCCTTCGCGACCGAGAAGAAGGTCGATCCGACCGTTTTGCTGAACTACCGGCTCGCGCCCGACATGTTCGCGCTCGCCCGCCAAGTCCAGCTTGTCACCGACTTCGCCAAGAGCACGATGGCGCGCCTCGCCAGACAGGAAGTCCCCAAATACGAGGATACGGAAAAGACGATTCCCGAGCTCAAGGCGCGGATCGCCAAGGTCACGGCTTATGTGCAGGGCTTCAAGCCCGCCGACCTCGACGGTTCGGAAACGCGCGACGTGACGCTGCCGATCGGCGGCCAGCCGATGACCTTCAAGGGGCAGGACTACCTGGTGAACTTCGCGCTGCCGAACTTCTATTTCCACGCCACCGCGGCCTACGCGATCCTCAGGCACTGCGGCGTCAACATCGGCAAGCGGGACTTTCTCGCCCGCGCCTGAAGGCGCGGGCAGGGGACCTCAGCTGAGACCCCCGAGAAGCCAGACGACGAGGATGATCGGAAGCGGAATGCCGATCAGCCAAAGCAGAAGGCCACGACCCATGGCACGTCTCCTCAGCGCGTTTTAGAGAACCGAAAAACGCGTGAGGAGACGGCGGGTTCCAGCGCAGGCCTACCGGCGTGGCCGTGACTTATAGATGACGAAGCCGGCGATCGCGTCGTTGAGCAGCTGGGGCTCGTCGCCGCGGATCGAGTGACTGCTTTCCTCGAAAATCCTCAAGTCCGATCCCGGGATCAGCTTGTGGATCTCCTCGGAGAACTCGGGCGGGCAGATCCAGTCGTGGCGTCCCGCCAGGATCAGCGTCGGAGCCGTGATGTTCTTGAGCTCGGGGCGCAGGTCGTAGCTCTGCAGGAAGCCGCCCGGCGCGAAGGCCTTCAGCATCGGCTCGGGCGAGTTGGTGCCGCGCTCCCGGCCTGCCTTGGCCGCGACCGGATCGAATTTCTTCGCGTACATCGGCCCCATGAGTTCGTAGTAGCGCCGCATCTTCTCGACCGTGTCGAGCTTGCCGGACCAGAGGTCGTCGCAGACGGCCTTCTGCTCGGGCGTTCCGCGCTCGGCGATGATCTGGCGGGCGCGCGCATTGAAGCCGTAGTGCGAGGCGGTGACGATCAGGATCAGGTGCGAGACCGAGTCAGGATACCGAGCCGCATGCGCCTGGGCGACCATGCCGCCGTAGCTGGTGCCGATCGAGACGATGGGACCCAGACCCAGGTGCTTCCGGAGCGCCTCCATGTCCTCGACGTTCTCGTCGAGGGTGTACTTGGAGGCGTCGCCCTTGGCAGAGCGGCCGTGGCCGCGGTGGTCGAAATAGACGAGCTGCATCTTCTCGGCGAGCGGGCTCATGCCTGGCTTGAAGCCGGTGTGGTCGCCGCCCGGCCCGCCATGGATCACGAAGGCGACCGGCTTCTCGCGCATGCGGTTGCCGTCCGGCACGAGGCCGGCGCCTTCGACGTCGAAGTAGATTTCCGTGTCACGAATGCGAGCGCGCATGGGGATCTCCGAGATGTGGTGGCGGGAGGCTAGCGGCGACGGCGCCCGCCCGCCACTCGCGGCGTACGGCCGCGAAAGCGATGGAAATCACCGAATTGCTGCAACACGGAGGCGCCGGACGCGTTTGAATCGCTGCTCAACCGGCCGAGACTCCCGATGAAGCACGACTACGACAATGCGCGCGAGTGGCGCGAGCGGGCGCGGCAGCTCCGCGTGCTGGCGAAGCAGATGCGGCACCCCAAGGCACGCAACGATCTGGCCGAGATCGTGCTCCGCTGGGAGGAACTCGCGGTCGGTGCCGAATCCAGGCTGCGCGTCAGTGCGCGGACCGAGGGCAAGCGCCAGCCTCAGGGCGAGCTGCGGTAGTTCGATACGCGGAAGAATGGAGACAGGCATGCACGCGCTCGAAATGATCGGCACGCATCCCGAAGTCCGGAATGTTCCCGTGCACGGCGTCGACGCCCTGGCCGCTTGCGTGGAGGCGTGCCTCGATTGCGCGCAGACCTGCATCGCCTGTGCGGATGCGTGCCTCGGCGAGGATGGCGTCGAGGATCTCAGGCGCTGCATTCGCCTCAATCTCGACTGCGCGACGCTGTGCGCGGCGGCGGGCGAGATCGCCTCCCGGCGGACCCATCCGAACCTGGCGCTGCTGAAGCAGGTGCTCGAGGTCTGCATCGAGGCCTGCCGCATCTGCGCGCTGGAGTGTACCCGCCACGCCGGTCATCACGAGCACTGCCACATCTGCCAGAACGCCTGCGAGGCGTGCGAGCAGGCCTGCCGCCGCGCGATCGAGTCGGCGGGGTTGAATTGACGGCTTTCGTCGGAAGTGGTGCCGGCAGAGGGGATTGAACCCCCGACCTTCGGTTTACAAAACCGCTGCTCTACCGCTGAGCTATGCCGGCGCCCGACCTTGGCGGGAACCGCGCCCGTTTTAGCCTGTTTCGTGCGGCGTCTCCAGGGACAGAGACGAGTGCGGCTCAGCCGCCGAGCCCGGCCTCGATCAGCATGGTCTTGAGCTGCGTGATCCGCTCGGCGCGCTTAGCAGGATCTGCCGCGGCGGCGAGATAGGCCGGCATGAAGTCCGGCGATTTGAGGCGGGCCTCTGCCGCCTTTCGCGCTTTGTCGAGGTAGTCGCCGGGGATCAGCATGCCTGAGCGGCAGAGGTCGATCAGCGCCAGCGCTTTCTCGGCATTGCCGCCGCTTTGGCTCTCGATCTTGGAGAGCGGGTCGGCAGCCTTCAGCGTGTCCGCGTGGAAGGTCTCGACGGTCCGGAGGATGCGGGTCTTGATCGCGCCGATCAGCTCGGCCTTGCGGACGCGCTTGTGAAAGCGCGCCAACATTTTGAGTCGCTGCGGCGGTGGCGTGCTCTCGCCGACGAGGCGCTGCGGCGACTGGCAGGCCTGAACCATCTGATCGACCTGGCGGACGATGAACTCGCGCGCCCGCTCGCCGATCGGCTCGTCGAGGAACGGCAGCATCGCCTCGGCTTCCTGCGCGATCGTCGTCGTCGGTCCGACGATCTTGTCGATGACCTCGGGGTTGAGCAGGCGCCCGCAGCGGCGGTCGAAACCCGTTTCGGAAATTGTGCCGCCGAGAAGCTGGCCGTTGATGGTCAGCCGCTTGCGGAGCTTGAGCACGGCCTTGAGCTCGATCGCGGGCCCGCTGGCGGTGAGACTGGTACCCCCCGCGACCTCGCGGACGATGATGCTCTGGAGCGCCGCCTGTGTGTTCGGCATCGGGCGGCTGACCAGCAGGCTCGCCAGGAGCTGGGCTGTCGTCGGCAGGTTGGCCGGCGGTTCGCCGGTGCCGGTCGAGAGATCGGCGAGGCGGTGCAGCTTCTGTTCCAGCGTCGTCAGGCCCTGCAGAAGCTGCTCGGAGACTGCCGGCGTGCGCATGAACTCGCCGATGAGCGGATCGAGGATCTCGATCGCCTCGAGGTTCAGCTCGACGTCGAGCGTCATCACCGCTTCGAACTTCTGCGCGTAGTCCTTGAGCGGTGCCAGCATGCGCGCGATCGCGATGAAGGCGAGCGCCTGCTTCTCCGCCGCGTTGCCGGGGAGGCTCTTGAGCAGCGATTCCAGCTGACCCGCCGCGGCGACGGCGTCGGACTTCGCCTCATAGGCGCGGGTCTGCGTCTGCCAGTCGAAGGTGAGCTGGTTGAGCTCCTTCAGCCGGTCGGACACCGACTGCTTGGTTCCGGCAACCTGTGCGATCGCGACCTTCTGGTTGGCGCCGAGGAACACCGAGCCGGTGCTCATCAGCTTTTCCTGGTGCTTGCTCGAGTAGAGGAGCTCGAGCGGTACGGTCTTCGTCGCCTCGAAGAAGGTCCGGCAGGTGCGCCAGATCACGTCGCGCGCCGGCTCGCCGGCCATCGCTTCGAGCGTATGGCAGCGCGCCTGCTTGACGACCGGATCTTCGTTGAGGGGGATGTCTGACATTGGCTCGTTTCTCGGGCCCCGATGTAAGCGGCGATCGATGCGCGAAGCAACTGGGGAGAGCGGATCGACGCCGGATTTTAGCGGTGAAACTACTCAAAGGCCGGATGACGCCGACGTGTCGGCGGTCACACTCGGTGAATAAAAGCGGGCGAGAAAAGGCACGCGCGAGATGAACAGCCGATTAACGTCGGCGGGCGATCTCGTAGAGGGCGACGGCGGCGGCGTTCGAGACGTTCAGGCTCGCCAGCCGGTTCTGGGTCGGCAGGCGGACGACGAGGTCGCACCGTTCTCGGGTCAGCCGTCGAAGACCTGCGCCTTCGGCGCCGAGCACGAGAGCGAGCCGGCCGGTCAGATCGGCCTCGGCGACCGTCTGCTGCGCCTCGGAGTCCAGGCCCACGCACCAGAAGCCCGCGTCCTTGAGCCGGTCGATTTCACGCGCGAGGTTGACGACATGCGCCAGGGGCACGAGGTCGAGCGCGCCCGAGGCGGCCTTGGCGAGAACGCCGGTCGTGCCCGGCGCGTGGCGGTCCGGCAGCAGCACGGCGTCAGCGCCGAAGGCGGCGGCCGAGCGGAGGATCGCGCCGACGTTGTGAGGATCGGTCACCTGGTCGAGGACGACCACCAGTCCGCGACCTTGCGGCAGCGCCGCCAGGATCTCGTCGAGATCCGGGTCCGGCAGCGGATCGGCGGCGAGCGCGATGCCCTGGTGAACGGCGCCGGCCGGCAGCAGGCGGTCGAGCTCTTCCCGGGAGGTGGTCTCGGGCTGCGGGCCGCCGAGTTCGGCCAGCCGCCGGCCATGGGCTTCGGCGGCGGCCTCGGTGATCAGCAGGCGGCGGCTCTTCCGTCTCGGGTTGCCGAGAGCCGCGAACACCGCATGCGGGCCGTAAAGCCAAGCCTGGCCGCCGGAACTCGGACGTCTCTCCGCAGATTTGTCCGGACGTCTCTCCGGGCGACGTTCGGGCCGAGGGCCGGCGTCGGGCCGGTCGCGGGTGGCGAGATGGCCGGAGTCCGGGCCGAAACGACGGTGGTTGCTGGGCTTGCGCCTTGCCATGACGGCTTCTAATATGCCTCCGACACCGAGACGGCAACCTCTCCCCGACCGACCCCGGGGCGAAAGGTTGTGTGCGTCTTTTTTGGCGTTGACGGCGAAAGGGCTCCTGTCATATTGCCCGCCCGCCGCGCGCTGTCCTCATGCGGGTCCGGAGGGGTGGCCGAGCGGTCAATGGCAGCAGACTGTAAATCTGCCGACTTATGTCTACGCTGGTTCGAATCCAGCCCCCTCCACCACCTCCCGCTCATCGCGGGAGCGTCGGGGCCGCGGACCCAGGCGACAGGCGATCGTCGGTACTATCTTAGCTAAGATTTTCAACGAGTTAGGCGAAAGCGGGCGGATCGACGCGGGTGTAGCTCAATGGTAGAGCACCAGCCTTCCAAGCTGGCTACGAGGGTTCGATTCCCTTCACCCGCTCCACCAATCGGCATCAGGCTCTAGAAGCGCAGATCAACGGGACACGAGACCATGGCGAAAGCGAAATTCGAGCGGAACAAGCCGCACTGCAACATCGGTACGATCG
>CAZZLX010000055.1:0-12641 GCA_964655235.1 uncultured Rhizobium sp. | reverse complement strand
GTCGCTTGTGTGGTCATGGGGCTCCGCGGCCTTCGGCGAGCGTGCGCAGTTCTTCCCCCTCGATTTTTACTTGCGCTCGTCGAGCGCGGTCAGTTCGGCCAGCGTCTTGACCAGCACGGCCATGAGGCGCGCGTCGCTTTCGCGGTCCGCTGGCTCCTGCCCGGCGGCAATCAGACGGGCTTCGATGTCCCGCACCTGCCGCTCGGCGGTGCGCCATAGCCGCTTCACGACCGCGGTGCGCGATCCGGTCAGCCTGTGCGGCTGCGCGACTTTTGAGACCAACGCCTACCGCACCATCGGGACCGCCGCCGTGACGGTTGACACGGCCATGAACGGCTGGGGCCAGTATGTCCGGGCCGGGCGCGCCACGGAAGGTCGCGCCGATGCCGGTCGTACCAGTCGAGCAGAGCCTGTTGGATCGCGGTCGGGTCCATCGCCGGGGTAATATAAGGGGATGAGCCAGGAAGACGCCCCCCGGCGCGGCGGCATGCGGTCCGTCGGCGCCTCGCTGCCGGCTGCGACCAAGGGCGCGGTCGCGAGGCGCGGGTTTGCCGAGGCCCGGATCCTCATGGATTGGGCCGGGATCGTCGGCGACACGCTGGCCCGTCATACGCTGCCGGAACGTCTGGCGCGGAGCCGAGGCCAGGACGGCGGCGTCCTGCATGTCCGCGTCGCTGGTGCCTTCGCTCTCGAGCTCCAGCATCTGGAGCCGGTGCTGGTCGAACGCATCAATTCGCATTTCGGCCATGCGGCCGTTTCTCGCTTGAAGCTGATTCAGGGGCTGCCCGCAGAGATGACGAAGCCGCGACGGCGCCCGCGTCCCCTCGGTGCCGCCGCCGAAATGCGACTCGCCGAATCTGTCGAGAGAATCGGAGACCCTCGACTCAAGGACGCGCTGTCCCGTTTGGGTCGCGCGATTCTGACAGACGAGCCAAAGGCTTAACACGCCGGCTTCCTAGCCCGGATGCCGGGTCCTATAGTGCCGGCCGGTCGCAAGACCGTGCATTTGCGGAAGGATTTCACCCTTGTTACGCCGGTCTTTTCTCATCGCTGCCGCTGCCGCTGCCGCCGCCCCGCGCATCGCTTTCGCGCAGGAGATCTCGCTCGAGAAGGCGCTGACCGAACGCGTCATCGGAAAGGCGGATGCGCCGATCACGATCGTCGAGTACGCCTCGCTGACCTGCCCGCATTGCGCGCGCTTCCACAAGGAGACGCTGCCCAAGCTCAAGACCGCCTACATCGACACCGGCAAGGCGAAGCTGATCTTCCGCGACTTCCCCTTCGACGGTCTCGCGCTGCGTGCCGCGGCTCTTGCCCGGTGCGCCCCGCAGGAGCGCTATTTCGCTGTCCTCGACACGCTGTTCCAGCAGCAGGAGACGTGGAGCCGCGCCAAGGATCCGCTGGCGGCGATCGGCAACATCGGCAAGCTCGCCGGCATGAGCCAGGCAACGGTGGACGCCTGCTTCAAGGACACCAAGCTGATGGATTCCATCGTCCAGATTCGTCTCGACGGCGAGAAGCAGGGTGTCGACTCGACCCCGACCTTCATCATCGGCGGCAAGAAGATCAGCGGCGCGCAGCCGTTCGAGGAATTCGACAAGCTGCTGAAGTCGCTTCCGGGCGGCGCGTGACGTCTTTCGCTTCCGTTCCCTTGTTCAGGGCTTAAATCATTGCAGTTCGTCAGCCTCCGGCTTTCCGGCTTCAAGTCCTTCGTCGACCAGACCGAAGTTCCGATTCAAGACGGCCTGACCGGCGTCGTCGGACCCAATGGCTGCGGCAAGTCCAACCTCGTCGAGGCCCTTAAATGGGTGATGGGCGAGACCTCGGCGCGGCAGATGCGCGGCGACGAGATGGACGACGTCATCTTCAAGGGCACGTCCTCCCGGCCGACGCGTAATCTCGCCGAAGTCGGGCTGCTGCTCGACAACCAGGCGAAGAAGGCGCCGGCGCTCTTCAACGACGCCGACCAGCTCGAGATCAGCCGCCGCATCGAGCGCGGTCACGGCTCGGTCTATCGCGTCAACGGTAAGGAAGTCCGCGCCCGCGACGTGCAGACGCTCTTCGCCGACGCGGCGACCGGCGCGCATTCGGCAGCGCTGGTGAGCCAGGGCCGCATCACCCAGCTCGTCAACGCGAAGCCGGCGGACCGCCGGCTTCTGCTCGAAGAGGCGGCGGGCATCTCGGGCCTGCATTCGCGGCGCCACGAGGCGGAACTCCGCCTTCGCGCGGCCGAGCAGAACCTGGCTCGCCTCGAGGACGTACTGATCGCGCTCGACGGCCAGCTGCACGGACTCAAGCGCCAGGCGCGCCAGGCGAGCCGCTACCGCAACATCGGCGAACAGCTGCGCAAGATCGAGGCGCAGCTCGCCCATGTGCGCTGGCAGAAGGTCATGCTGCTGAAGCAGGCGGCCGAGCATGCGTTCGCCGAATCCGAACGCGATGTCGGCACGCTGACCGGCGTCGCCGCCGAGGCCGCGACGCGCCAGGCGGAGATTGCCGCGGGCCTGCCGCCGCTCAGGCAGGCCGAGGCCGAGACCATCCAGCTTCTCGACCAGGCTCGTCGCACCGAAGCGGAGGTCGCAGCGGAAGAACGCCGCGTCGCCGAGGCGCGCCAGGAAGCCGAGACCCGCCGCGGCGAGATCGCGACCGACATGGGCCGCGAGCAGTCGCTCGCCGACGACGCGCGCACCAGCCTGTCGCGCCTCGACGAGCTTCGCACGATGCTCGAGGCCGAGCAGGCCGGCGAGAGCGAGGCGAAGGCCGAGGCCGAGGCGCACGTCCAGAACGCTGCCGCGGTCAGCGAGGCGGGCGAGGCATTCGTCGCCGAGCGCAGCCAGGCCCAGGCCGCTGCCGAGGCGCGCCAGGCGCAGCTCGACCGTCAGACCCGCGAGCTCGACCAGCGCCTCAATCGCATCCGCCAGGAGATCGAGCAGGTCGCCGCCGAGAAGGCCAGGCTCGAAGAAGAGGCGGGCAGCGAGCGCCAGCTTTCGCTCGCCCTCGACACCGTCCAGGAGGCGGAAGCCAAGGCCGAAGCCGATCGCGTCGCCGCCGAGCGCGCCGAGGAACAGCGCCAGACGGCGACCTCCGACGAAGCCCGCCGTCGCGAGACGCTGCAGGGGATCGAGTCAGGCCTCGCGCGCATCACCGCCGAGATGTCGGCGCTGTCCGAGCTCCTGGCGTCGGGCGCCGCCGGCGATCTGCCGCCGGCGGTCGACGCGCTCCAGGTCGATCCAGGCTATGAAGCGGCGCTGGGCGCGGCGCTCGGCGACGACCTGACCGCGCCGATCGCGGCCGAAGGGCCGATGCGCTGGACCGAGCTTCCGCCGCTGGAGGCTGCTCCGTCTCTGCCCGACGGCATCGTTCCGCTCTCCGCCCATGTGCGTGCACCGGCGGCGCTGGCGCGGCGTCTGTCTCAGATCGGCATCGTCGCCGATGGGGCCGAGGCCGAGCGTCTGTTGCCGCTGCTCAAGGCCGGCCAGCGGCTCACCAGCCGCGACGGCGGCCTCTGGCGCTGGGACGGGTTCCTGGTCGCGACCGGCGCGCCGACGGCGGCCGCCGTGCGCCTGAAGCAGCGCAACCGTCTGGCCGAGCTCGAAGGCGAGCGCGCCCGCATCGATGCCGAGCGAGCTGAAGCGGCGACCGCGCTGGGCGCGGCGAAGACAGCCGCCGAGATCGCGCAGCGCACCGACCGCGAAGCCCGCGAGGCCGCGCGCCAGAGCCTGGCCCGTGTCGGCGAGGCGCGCCGCGCCGAGGCAGCGTTGCGCCAGCGTCTCGCTGCCGTCACCGCCCGCCTCTCCGCCCTGGAAGAGCGTTCGCAGCGCCTCGTCGCCGACCGCATCGAGAGCGAGACCACGCTTGAGACTGGCCGCGAAGAGCTGGAGCAGCTGGGCGACCTCGATGCCGCGCGCCAGGCGCTGGCCCAGCGCCGTGCCGAGGTGGCCGAGGCCCGCTCGAAGCTGATCGAACTTCGCGGCGCACGTGACCGCCTGGTCGCCGAGATCGATGCCCGCCGCCGCCGGATCGAGCAGATCGGGCAGGAGCGGCAGTCGTGGGGCCAGCGCGTCTCCGGCGCCGAGGCGCGGGTCGCGGCGCTGCAGGAGCGCGCGCAGGCGGTGGCAGCCGAGATCGAGCGGCTGGCGACGCGTCCGGCCGAACTGCAGGAAGCGCGTGCCCGGGCCCTGGATGACATCCAGAAGGCCGATGCCGCCCGCCGCGAGGCGGGCGACAAGGTGGTCGCGGCCGAGAACGCCCTGACCGAGGCCGACCGTCACCTGAAGCAGGCGGAGCGCGATCTCGCCGAGAAGCGCGAGGCGCGGGTCCGCGCCGAGGGCGCCGTCGCCCAGGCCGAGGACACGGTGCAGCGGCTGGTGCAATCGATCCGCGAGAAGCTCGAATGCGAGCCCGAGCAGGCGCTCGAGCAGGCCGATCTCAAGGAAGGCGAGAGCCCGGCGCCGGATGACGAGCTTTCGAGCAAGGAACATCGGCTCGTGCGCGAGCGCGAGCAGATCGGTCCGGTCAACCTCCGCGCTGAGGAGGAGATGCGCGAGCTCGACGAGCAGATCGCCGGCCTCAAGAACGAGCGCGCCGACCTGGTCCAGGCGATCGCCCGCCTCCGCCACGGCATCGGCGAGCTTAACCGCGAAGGCCGGGAGCGGCTCCTGGCCTCGTTCGACAAGGTCAATGCCCACTTCAGCGAGTTGTTCACGCGCCTGTTCGGCGGCGGCCGTGCGTTCCTCAAGCTGACCGACTCCGAGGATCCGCTCGAGGCGGGCCTCGAGATCATGGCGAGCCCGCCGGGCACCAAGCTGCAGGTGCTGTCGCTGATGTCAGGTGGCGAGACGACGCTGACCGCGCTGTCGCTCTTGTTTGCGGTCTTCCTGACGAACCCGGCGCCGATCTGCGTGCTGGACGAGGCGGACGCCGCGCTCGACGATTCCAACGTCGACCGTTTCTGCACGCTGCTCGAAGACATCGCCAAGTCGACCGGCACGCGCTTCCTGGTGATCACGCACCACCGCATGACGATGTCGCGCATGGATCGACTCTATGGCGTCACCATGGTCGAGCGCGGCATCTCGCAGCTGGTGGCGGTCGACCTCCGCGAGGCGGAGCGACTGACACGCGCCTAGGCTATCCGGCAGGCCTCGTCGAAGGCGAGGCGGGGATTGCGCGGGAACAGGCTTGCGGGATCGCCGCGGCCGATGTTGCAGAGGAAGTTCGACTTCCAGCGACCGTCCGGGAAGAAGGCGGCGTCGACCTTGGCATTGTCGAAGCCGCTCATCGGCCCGCAGTCGAATCCTGCCGCCCGCGCCGCCAGGATGAAATAGGCGCCCTGGAGCGAGCCGTTGCGGAGTGCCACGATTTCCGTCGATTTCGCCTTGGCTTCGCCGGCGAACCAGCTTCGCGCCGTCTGGTCGTGCGGGAACAGCGTCGGCAGCATGTCGTAGAAGCGCGTGTCGTAAGCGATGATCGCGGTCACCGGCGCCGACATCGTCTTCGCCCGGTTGCCGTCGCTCAAGGCCGGTTCGAGCTTCATCTTGGCCTCAGGTGAGCGCACGAAGACGAAGCGGGCAGGGCACGCGTTCGCCGTGGTCGGCCCCCACTTCATCAGGTCGTAGATGCGTCTCAGGTCCTCGTCGGTGACGGGGCCCGAGAACGCATTGTACGTGCGGGCCGTCCGGAACAGGACGTCGAGCGCATGATCGTCGAGCATGATCAGCCTTTAGTGACGTTCCACGGCACGAGGAAGTTGGTCGGAAGGATCCCGCCGATGTTCTTTCGCGCCACCGTCGGCGGGTACCACTGGCCGCCGAGCACCAGCGGCACCACCTCGGCCAGCCGCTTGTGCAGCGCCGTCACCGCTTCTTTCTGCGCCTGTTCGCCGCGGGCGCGGAGGAACTGGTCGAGCAGCTTGCTCGCCTGCTCGTCGCAGGGCCAGCCGGCCCAGTTGGAGCGGTCGCAGGCGGTGTTCATGCCGCTGTTGGTCAACGGATGGTACCAGATCACGCTGGTGCCGTAGGCGGCGAAGACGTTCCACCCGCCCTGGTCCGGCGCGTCCTTCTTGCCGAAGCGGCCGATCATGCCGCTCCAGTCCATCATCTGCAGGTCGACGTTGATGCCGATCGCCTTCATCTGCTGGGCCGCGACCTGGGTCATCGCGTTGACGAGCGGGATCTCGGTGGTGCCGAGCATCACCACCTTCTCGCCCTTGTATCCGGATTCGGCGAGAAGCTGCTTGGCACGCGCGATGTTCTGCTGGCGATAGACTTCGGCGCCGGCATCGATGCCGTAGGCCGAGCGGCAGATGAAGTAGGCGGTGCAGGGTTCCCACCAGCGCTTGTCGCCGATGGCCGCCGACATGTGCTCGTTCTGGTCCATGGCAAGCGCCAGCGCCTGGCGCGCGCGGACGTCGTTGAACGGCGGAAAGAGATGGTTCGGCCGCACATAGGCGAAGTTGCCGAGCTGCTGCACCTTCACGAACTGGACTTGGGGGTTCTTCTCCAAGGTCGGCAGCAGGTCGAGCGTCGGGCCATCCCAGATGTCGACCTCGCCGGCGCCGATCGCGGCGGCTGACGTGGCCGCATCCGGGATCACCTTCCACTCGACGCGGTCGATCTTCACGGTGCGGGCGCCGGCGAGACCGCTCGGTGCCTCACTGCGCGGCTGATAGGCGGCGTTCTTCGCGTAGACGACGCGAGATCCCGGCACGTACTCGCCGCGCTCGAATTTGTAAGGCCCGGAGCCGACGGTCTCGGTGACGGCGGTGAAGGGATCGGTCGCCGCGTCCTTCGCCCGCATGATCACCGGCACGATCGCCGACGCGGTCGACAGCGAGTATTCGACGAGGCCGTAGGGCTCCTTGAGCTTGATGACGACGGTGTTCTCGCCATCGGCGTCGATGTTTGCAGTGAATTCGCCGAGCTTCTTGGCGACGAAATCGCGGGCCATCCAGCGCCTGATCGACGGGACCACGTCGGCCGAGGTCACCGCCTGCCCGTCATGGAACTTGAGGCCCGGCCGCAGCTTGATCCGGTAAGTGAGCCCATCGGCCGAGGCGTCGGTGCTCTCGACCATCATCGGCTTCGGTCGCAGGCTTTCGTCCTGCGCGTAGAGCGTCTCGTAGACCGCGAGCGCGTGCGTCTTGGTGACGGCTGCCGCGATCTGCAGCGGGTCGAGCACCTTGAGATCGGCATGCGGAATGATGCGCAGCGGCTACTGCGCGGTCGCGGGTAGCGCCATCGCCAGGGCGGCCGTGCCGCACAGGGTGGAGACGATCCGTCGCAGGGCCCTGGACATGACGACCTCCCGGGTTCGCGTGATGGACCGGGAAAGCGTGGCTACTAGAAATTCCGGACGCAAGGCCCTGCCGGCGTTTCACGAACCGGCCGGCAGGATCAGTCGAGCGCCTTGATGCGCTCGTCGATCATCTTGTGCAGCGGCTCCTTGGGATCGACGCGGGCGAGCAGCCTTCCCCAGAGCGCTTTGGCCTCCGCCTTGTTGCCGGCGCGCACTTCCGCCTCGCCGACGAAGAACAGCGCCTCGGGATTGTTCCCGTCGAGCGACAGGATCCGGCGCATCAGCGCGACGAAGTCCGGCGAAACCGTCTCGGGCGACGTTCCGGGCGGATGCAGCGCGCGGGCGTACTCGACCAGGACGTCGACCCGGGTCGGCGCGGCTTCGCTCGCGCGGCGCAGCGCCTCGGTCGCAGCTGCCTCCTCGCCGAGGACGCGGCGCGCGCGGGCGAGCCTGAGCCATCCTTCGACGTCGCCCGGATTGTCCGCGAGCCTTGCCGCCAGTCCGTCGACCATGCCGCGGACCATCTGCTGGCGGTCGCCCGGAGACATCTGCTGGGCGGCGGCGATATCGGCGGCGGTCGGGCCGCGCGGCGCGGCTTCCGCCCGGCGTGCGTCGAGATCGATGCCGGCATCCGCGGCCGCCAGCCGGAGTCGCTCGGCCAGCATTGGCCGCCAGGCGGCTTCCGGCGGGGAGTCCGCCTCGAGCGCCAGCCAGTCGTCGATGGCGCCTTTGAGGTCGCCATCCTGGGCGCGGGCGAGGCCGAGGTAGAAGCGAGCCCGCGGCTCACGCGGATCGAGCCCGATCGCCTCGCGGAACGCGGTACGCGCGAGATCAGATACCTGGCCGTTCGATGCCGCGACCCGGGCCTCGCCGAGCAGGGAGCGAAGGTCGGCGCGCTGCGGCGCCTTGGCGGCGGCTCGGGCATAGCTGTCGGCCGCTTCCAGCAGGCGATCCTGCGCGACCTGCATGCGGGCGAGGTCGGCGAGCTGATCGGCCGACATCGACTCGTGCGCGGTCGCGAACTCCATCTGGCTCGGCGCCGACGGCATGCCGACCGCGAGGTAGAGGGCGACGGCGCCGGCCGGAACAACGCCCAGAAGCAGGCCTGCGAGGAACTGCCGCAGGCCAGGCGCGGCGTCGACCTCGGCCTTGGGCTCGTCGGCGGCTTTCAGGATTCGCCGTTCGATCTCGGTGCGCGCCGCTTCCGCCTCGGCCTCGGTGATCAGGCCCGCATCGCGGTCGCGGTCGACTTCGGCCAGCTGGTCGCGATAGATGGCGAGGCCGCGCGTCGCCTCGGGCGCGGCCTCCCGCGTACGCCGCAGCAGCGGATGGATCAGGAAGATCCCTACCGCCGCGAGGGTGACAACCACGATCAGCCAGAACGTCATCGGTGATCGTCCTCGGCGAGCACGCGCTCGAGCCGGGCCCTTTCCATCGGGTCGAGACTGCCGGCTGCTTCCGCCTGCCTGCGTCGAACGAAGACGACGATCCCCGCGAGGCCGAGGGCGAGCACCAGCGGCGGTCCAAACCAGAGGACCATCGTCGACGCCTTCAGCGGCGGGTCGAGTCTCACGAAGTCGCCGTAGCGATCGACGAGAAAGGCCCGGATCTGCGAGTCGGTGTCGCCGGCGACCAGGCGCTCGCGCACCAGCCGGCGGAGGTCGCGGGCGAGGTTGGCGTCGGAATCGTCGATCGACTGGTTCTGGCAGACGAGGCAGCGGAGGTCCTTGCCGAGTGCGCGGGCACGGGCCTCGAGCGCCGAATCGGGCAGGATCTCGTCGGGTCGCACCGCGAGCGCCGGCAGAGCCAGCATCGCGAGCATCAGCGCAAGAAGAAGCCGCTTCATCGCGCGAGGCTCTTCATCAGCGGACGGATCGTCTCGGCGACCACCTTGTCGGTCAGCGGCCCGACATGGCGATGGCGGATGCGGCCGTTGGCATCGACGACGAAGGTCTCGGGCACGCCGTAGACGCCCCAGTCGATCGCAGTCCGCCCGGACAAGTCGGTTCCGATCCGGCGATAGGGATCGCCGAGCTCGGCGAGGAAGCGCTTCGCGTCGTCCGGCTTGTCCTTGTAGTTGAGGCCGAAGACCGGAACCTCCTGGGCGAGGCGGGACAGCACCGGGTGCTCGGCTCGGCACGGTATGCACCAGGACGCCCAGACGTTGACCAGTGCCGGCGCGCCCTTGAGATCGGTCGTGGCGAGGCCGGGCTTGCCGTCGAGGAGCGGCGGCAGGGTGAATTCGGGCGCCGGCTTGTCGATCAGGGCCGAGGGCAGCGTACCCGGATCGCGGGTGAGGCCGACGGCGAAGTAGCCGGCGACCACCGCGAACAAGGCGAGCGGCGCGAGGAAGATCCAGCGCATGCGCTACTCGGCCGGCGCCAGCCGCCGCTTCGGCGCGCCGATCCGGAGCCGGCGGTCGGCGAGCGACAGCGCTCCGCCGAGCGCCATGACGATGCAGCCGGCCCAGATCCACGGCACCAGCGGATTGTGGTAGAGCCGGACGGCCCAGGCGCCCTTGCCATCGGAGTCGCCGACGACGACGTAGAGATCGGCGAGACCCGTGGTGTGGATCGCGGCCTCGGTCGTCTGCTGGCGCTGCACTGGATAGAAGCGACGCTCGGGGAACAGGGTGACGATCGGCGCGCCGCCCGAGGTGACGACGAACCGCGCGCGCTCCGCACGGTAGTTGGGACCCGGGACTTCGGCGACGCCGTCGAAGCGGAGGTCGTATCCGCGCATCGAGACGGTTTCGCCCGGGCGCATGGCCAGGATCTGCTCCTGCTGGAACAACGTCGAGGCGGTCATGCCGGCGATCGCGATCGCGAGCCCGGCATGGGCGACGGTCATCCCGAAGGCCGAGCGCGGCAGATGCCGGAGGCGATCGATCGTCTCGAAGAAGGGTGCGCGGAAGAGCCGGATGCGATCGGCGAACTCGATCACCGTCGAGACGAACAGCCAGCAGGCGAGGCCCAGGCCCGCCGCGGCGAAGAAGCCGGAACCGCCGGAGGCGTAGAGGACGATCGCGATCACGGCGACCGTGGCGACCGCGGCCAGGATCAGGCGCGAGAGCGCGCCGCCGAGGTCGGCGCGCTTCCATGAGAGCAGCGGGCCGATCCCCATTGCGATCACAAGGGGCACCATCAGCGGCACGAAGGTCGAGTTGAAGTAAGGCGGTCCCACCGAGACTTTGCCGGCCTCCAGCACGTCGAGGAACAGCGGGTAGAGCGTGCCGAGAAGCACGGTCGCCGCTCCCGTCGCCAGCAGCAGGTTGTTCAGCACCAGCGCGCCTTCGCGGCTCAGGGGCTGGAACAGGCCGCCGGCCTTCAGGCTCGGCGCGCGCCAAGCGAAGAGCGCGAGTGAACCGCCGATCGCGGCGAGCAGGATCATCAGGATGAAGACGCCGCGGGCCGGGTCGACGGCGAAGGCATGCACGGAGGTCAACACGCCGGAGCGGACCAGGAAGGTGCCGATCAGGCTGAAGGAGAAGGCGATCAGCGCGAGCAGGATGGTCCAGCTCTTGAGCGCGTCGCGCTTCTCGACCACGACCGCCGAGTGCAGTAGCGCGGCGCCGATCAGCCAAGGCATGAACGAGGCGTTTTCGACCGGGTCCCAGAACCACCAGCCGCCCCAGCCGAGCTCGTAGTAGGCCCACCAGCTTCCGAGCGCGATGCCGATGGTGAGCGACATCCAGGCGAACAGCGTCCAGGGGCGGACCCAGCGGGCCCAGGCCGGATCGACCTTGCCTTCGATCAGCGCAGCGACGGCGAATGAGAAGGCGACCGAAAAGCCGACATATCCGAGGTAGAGCCACGGCGGATGGAAGGCGAGGCCTGGATCCTGCAGCAGCGGATTCAGTTCGCGGCCGTCGATCGGCGGCGGAAACTGGCGCGTGAACGGATTGGAGGTGAACAGGATGAAGGCGAGGAACGCGGCGCCGATCATTCCCTGCACCGCGAGCACGCGGGCACGCAGGCTTTCGGGCAGGTTGGCGCCGAACGAGGCGACTGCAGCGCTCATGATCGCGAGGATCAGCACCCATAAGACCATCGATCCTTCGTGGTTTCCCCAGACGCCGGAGAGGCGGTAGAGGAGGGGCTGCGTCGAGTGCGAGTTGCGCGCGACGTTGACCACCGAGAAATCAAAGGTGACGTAGGCGTAGGTCAGCGCCGAGAAGGCGAAGGCGATGCAGAAGAGCTGCACGAAGGCGGCCGGTCTGGCGAAGGCCGTCAGCGCCGCGTCGCCGTGCGCCGCGCCGACCAGCGGGATCGTCGCTTGCGCGATCGCGACGACGAGGGCCAGGCCCAGCGCGAACTGACCGAGCTCGGCGATCACGGCTTTTTCTCCTCCTGCCATTGGCCGGCCTTCTTCAGCGCCTCGACCACTTCCGGCGGCATGTACTTCTCGTCGTGCTTGGCGAGCACGCTGCGGGCTTCGAACGTGCCCTGCAGCAGCCGGCCCTCGGCGATGACGCCCTGGCCTTCGCGGAACAGGTCGGGAAGGATGCCGGCGTAGCGGACCGGGATCGCGGAGGCACCGTCGGTCACCTTGAAGGTAACGGTGACGCCATCGCCGGCCTTGCCGAGGCTGCCCTGCTCGACCAGCCCGCCCAGCCGGAACCTGCGATCGGGACCGAGGTCCTTGGCCAGCGCCTCGCTCGGGCCGTAGAAGAAGACGAGGCTGTCGCGGAACGCGTTGAGCACGAGGCCGGTCGCCGCGGCGAGAAGCAGCATGCCGGCGGACACGGCGATCAGGCGGCGGCGTTTGCGGGTCATTCCTCGCTCTCCTCGGCCTGCGCGAGCTCGGCCAGGCGGCGCTTGAGCCTGTCGACCGAGTCGACGACTAGCAGCGCCAGAACCAGGAGAGTTATGCCGTAAGCCGGCCAGATGAATGCGGCATAGCCGCCCATGTCGATGAACTCGCGCATCGCGTCAGCTCCGGGCGCGCGCCATCGCCAGCGTCCGCAGGCGATGCTCGACGATCGCCGCCCGCGTGCGCAGCAGGAGCAGCGTGGCGAACAGCATCGCGTAGGCGGCGGCCATCACCAGCAGGGGCGTCATGATGCTCGGGTCAAGCGCCGGCCTGGCGAACCGGCTGATCGACGCGGGCTGGTGCAGCGTGTTCCACCAGTCGACCGAGAACTTGACGATCGGCACGTTGATCCAGCCGACCAGTGCCAGGATCGCGCCCGCCTTGGCGCCCCGCTCCGGATCGTCGAAGGCGTTCACGAGGGCGACGTAGCCCAGATAGAGGAACAGCAGGACCAGCACCGAGGTCAGCCGCGCATCCCAGACCCAGAAGGTGCCCCACATCGGCTGGCCCCATAGCATGCCGGTGACGAGCGC
>CAZZLX010000054.1:0-12719 GCA_964655235.1 uncultured Rhizobium sp. | reverse complement strand
TCGTGGAATTCCTTGATCGCCTCGGCGAGGCGATCGGGAGCGATCGTTTCGCCGCCATGCGCGACCGCGCTGTGGCGTGGGTGGAGGCCAACCCAGTGCGCAGCTGGAACTGGCAGGGCCAGTTCGAGGACGTGAAACCCCAGCCGCCTTACCAGAATCTCACGAAGCACGACGCGTGTGACTTCGCGATCCACCTGCTGCGGGCGAAGGCGCCCTCCGCCGCGCAACGCGCCCTCGCCCTCGATCTGCTTCGTTTTGCAGAGGATCAGTTCGTGATGTGGGCGCAGCCGCCGACCGCCACGCCCGGCAAGCAGAGCCCCGACGGCGTGGCCGGCGCCAAGTCGAACCGTTGGATGCTGCCCTGCGTCCTCGAGCAATACCGCTGCTACGCCCCGGTCTGCGCCAGCTCTGCCAAGATGATCCGCGTCTACCTCGCCGCGTTTCGCGCAACCGGCGACCAGTTGTCCTTGGACCTGTCCGCGCTGACCGACATCCGTCCGGATCGCGACGTCGTCCTGGCGATGGAGGTGATGGAGGAATGCACCTACGCCGGGCATCACAAGCAGAAGATCGTCCTGGTCCTGTCGGCGATGCGCCACTTCGCCGAGACGCTCCGGCAGCGCGGCCTGACGGTCGACTATGTGAGCCTGGATGCGCCGGATAACACGGGCAGCTTCACCGGCGAGATCCGACGCGCGGTCGAGCGGCATCGGCCGAGCCGCATCGTGGTGACCGAGCCTTCCGAATGGCGCGTGCAGGCGATGGTCGAAGGCTGGGAGGCCGTGGCCGGCGTCCCGGTGGTCGTTCGGACCGACCGCCGCTTTTTTGCGAGCCGCGAGAGGTTCGCCGCATGGGCCTCCGGCCGCCGCAGCTGGCGCATGGAGCACTTCTATCGCGAGATGAGGCGCGAGCATCGCCGGCTCATGGAAGGCGATCAGCCGGCCGGCGGCGAATGGAACTACGACCACGCGAACCGGAAGAGGCTTCCGGCGCGCGCCGTCCTGCCGGCCAGGCGACGGTTTGCCCCCGACGAAACGACGCGCGCCGTGATCGCGCTCGTCGAGCGGCGCTTTCCGGGGAATTTCGGCGAGCTTCGAGACTTCGGATGGCCCGTGACGCGCTCGGACGCGCTGATCGCGCTCGGCGACTTCATCGAGAACGGACTGCCGGGCTTCGGCGCCTACCAGGACGCCATGAAGGCGGGCGCCCCGTTCCTGTATCACTCCCTGCTGGCACCGGCCCTGAATCTCGGGCTGCTCTCCCCGTTCGAGGTCTGCGACGCCGCGGAAGCCGCGTGGCGGTCGGGCCGAGCGCCGCTGAACGCCGTTGAGGGCTTCGTGCGTCAGATCCTCGGCTGGAGAGAGTATGTTCGCGGCGTCTACTGGAGTCTGATGCCGGGATACGCGGATCAGAACGCGCTGAAGGCGACCCGCGATCTGCCCGCCTTCTACTGGACCGGCGCGACCGACATGCGCTGTCTCCGCGAGGCGATCGGCACGACCGCGCGATACGCCTACTCCCACCATATCCAGCGGCTGATGGTGACGGGAAACTTCGCGCTGCTGGCCGGCGTCGCGCCGTCGGAGATCGAGCGCTGGTACCTGGCCGTCTACGCCGATGCCTTCGAGTGGGTGGAGATGCCGAACACGCTCGGCATGGCGGTCTTCGCCGATGGCGGCCGGATGGCGTCCAAGCCCTACGCGGCGTCCGGCGCCTATATCGATCGGATGTCGGACTTCTGCTCGTCCTGCGCCTACGACGTGAAGCTGAAATCCGGACCGAGGGCCTGTCCGTACAACTATCTCTACTGGGCCTTCCTGATCAGGCAAAGAGAACGGCTCTCGGACAATCCGCGGATGGCGATGCCCTATCGGACGCTCGCCGGATGGCCGAAGGAACGTCTGGCGGATATACTCGCCGAGGCGGACGCGTTTCTCGATCGCCTCTACCAGGATCAGGCCGGGAAACCAGCGCGTGTGCCGGGCGCCGTCTAGGCGGCCCGGATGCGCCCTGCGCCGGGAGACAGTTTTTGACGAGGCGAGTCTTATGGGCCGTTCGTTCGCGACGCCTCGCTTCGGCGGCTGCACGGGAATTCCGGAAGGCGTCGGACCAGCGCGCGCATTCGATGTCGCCCGATACAAGGGCCAGTGGTTCGAAATCATGAGGCTCAATCATCGCTTCGAGCGTGGCCTGACGGACGTGACGGCGACCTACGCGCTACGCGACGACGGGTCGGTGGGCGTGCTCAACCGCGACTTCGTTCTCGAAAACTGCCGTTGGAGGGAGTTCGATGGACGCGCCGAGTTCCAGGGGTCCCGGGGATACGGCCAATCTCTCCGTAACCTTCTTCCGTCCGGTCGCCGGCGGCTGCTACGTCTTCGTGCTCGATCGACAAAACTACGGCTGGCGGCGACCGCGAAGCCCTCGCGCGACTATCTCTGGATCCTCGCGCGACGGCCCTGCCTCGCCGCCGATGTAAGGCAGCGATTGATCGACGAGGCGCGCCAGTCCACAAACGGTCCGGCGCAATGCGGTAGCCTCTCGCAGGTCTTGGGCCAACGACCCGGTCGGGTTGAGCCGTCGCGCAGAGTCGATCCGGAGATGACTTTTTTCGAATCCCGTGCCCCTACTCTTCGCCCATATCTAGGCAGAGAATTCTCATGAGCGATCAAACTCAGCCTCCCGGTAGTGACAAAAACCAGCCCGTATCTGCGAGAGTCCGCGATCGGATCCGTCGAGCGAAGCGGCGGTTCCACGCCAACGACAACATCTCCGACTTTCTCGAACCGGGCGAGCTCGAGGCCCTGCTCGAAGAGGTGGCGGGCAAGATGAAGGGCGTGCTCGAGAGCCTCGTCATCGATACCGAGAGCGACCACAACACCCAGGACACCGCGCGGCGCGTGGCGAAGATGTACCTCAACGAGGTGTTCCGCGGACGCTACCTGCCGGCCCCGCCGGTGACGGAGTTTCCCAACGCGGAGAACCTGAACGAGCTGATGATCGTCGGGCCGATCACCGTTCGCAGCGCCTGCAGCCACCACTTCTGTCCGATCATGGGCCGGCTCTGGATCGGCCTGATGCCGAACGAGCACTCGAACCTGATCGGCCTGTCGAAATACTCACGGCTCGCCGAATGGATCATGAGCCGTCCCCAGATCCAGGAAGAAGCCATAACGCAGCTTGCCGAACTCCTCATGAGCAAGGTGACGCCCGATGGGCTGGCGGTCGTCATGGAGGCCGATCACTTCTGCATGCACTGGCGCGGGGTGAAGGATTCCGAGACGAAGATGGTCAACAGCGTCATGCGCGGGTCTTTTCTCAAGGACGCAGCGCTTCGCCGTGAATTCCTGTCCCTCATTAGCCTGAAGAGCTGAGGCCGAAATGCTCATAAGATGCCTCTATGCCAGCCGCGCTGCCGTGCCCCTGCATGCGACCGTCGTCGGCGACATTCTCGTGCAGTCGCACGAGAACAATCCCCGGCTCGGGGTCACGGGCTTGCTCTGCTACTACAACGACGTCTTCATGCAGGTGCTCGAAGGCGGCCGCGACGAGGTCTGCGAGCTGTTCAACGCCATCGTCCGCGATACCCGGCACAACAATGTGAGGATACTTGTCTTTGAGGAGATATCGGAGCGTCGCTTCGGCAACTGGAGCATGGGACAGGTCAACATCGCGAAGGTCAATCCCGGGCTGCTCCTGAAGTATTCGGAGAAGCCGGTTCCAGATCCCTTCCGCAGTTCCGGCCACGCGATGATGGCCCTGCTCAACGAACTGGTCGCGACCGCCTCGATCGTCAGCCGCGGCGGGTGAGGTGCCGCGCTGAGACCCGGCCCGACGCCGGTGTCCTTGCGGAACCTTACCGATCTCATTTTCAGGATGCGTCATGATCTTCGCGAGTCGAATTCTCCTGATAGCCGTCGTTTGGGGCTGGGCCAGCGGACTTGCGGCGCAGCCCTCGGTTCCCTGCCTTCCTCAAGAGCGGGGCGCCATGGAACTTGTGCCCATTCGGGCCAACTTCCACACGGTCGAAGGGCGCATGGGTGGTTTTGACCCTTGCGAGTCCAAGGTTCAGTTCCGTCTTCCCGAGGGGCAAGCGAAACCGGCACTGATGATCAGCGTTCACGGGGGCGGTGGCATCCGCGATGTGCTGGGATCAGATGAAGCGTTTTTCCAGCAGGGCTTCGCCACTCTGGTCTTCGACGCCTACTCCATGCAGGGAATCCCTGGCCGCGACTCGTTGTTTTGGGCCCGTTCGGTAACCAACGAGGCGCGCCAGCGCATGATCTACATGACCGCCCTCGCCGCATATCGATGGGCCATTCAGCGCAGTGACATCGACAACTCGCGCATCTATCTGTTCGGAGTTTCGAATGGCGCGGCCGTGGTCGCCAACCTCGCCGGTTTGGTCGACCCTGCGCATGTCAAAGGTGTCATTTCCGAAGGCGTGACTCCCATCGGCCTTGGCCTGCCTGACGAGATTCGGGTGCCCGTCATGCTTGCTTTCGGCAAGCTCGACGACTTCGGCAATGCCGATCCCAAGGGCTTGCGCTGGACATTGAGCGATGACTGCCGAGTCAACATCGAGTTTCCGAGTGTGCCACCAGGATCCTCTCGATACTGCAACAAGTCTACGCCTGGCCGACGCATTCCGACTGCACTGGAGTGGGCCGAAGCCGTCAAACAACGCGGCGGCACCGTCGAAGTAGCGTACTTCGAGGACATGGCCCACAGCGCGTTCTTCTTTGGCGGTCTGAGGCTGGGTACCGCCACTTGGGGAAACGGTCAAACTTTGGGAGCTTCCGTGGGGGCGACGGATGCTGCGCGCAAACAGTTTCTTGAGGCCATGCTGGATTTTATTGCACGAAATCCCTAGGGAACGCTGGACACGGAGATTCGAGAGGCAGGAGAGCAGGGATATCGGCGCAGGTCATGCCGTTCGACGCGCCCATATTCCCAATACGGAGAGAAACGACGTGCTCATGCCGAGCGGTGGGGTGACATTGCGGAGAATGGGTTCAGACGATTTTCTTCGGACGCGAAATATACCGGCAATCGCGCTGCGGGCCGCTGCGGTGGGAGGCGCGATGCGGCTTTTGGGAACTCGCCTTTTGGTGTTGGCTGCGCTGAGTGCGGCATGCCTAATCCAACCGGCTGCAGCCCAGCCGGCCGCGGCGGCACCAGCCGCAAAGTCCGATGCAGAGCCGATCTATCACGAGACGAGCTATCCAGAGGGCAACGGCCCCTTCCCGGTCATCGTAGCGCTACATACGAGCAGTGGCTTCAAATCCGTTCAGCATCAGATCGCCAAATACACGAATGCGGGCTACGCCGTTTACGCGCCGGATTTCTTTCGGCGTCACGGCCTGACCTCCAGCAATCGCTTCGAGACGTGGACCACCTACCGGACGCAGATTGAAGCCGAACTGCTAGAGATCATTGAGATCATCAAGCGAGATCCCAAGGCAGACCCAAGGAACATTTTCGCTGTCGGGTGGTCCAATGGCGGCTACTGGGCAAGCTTTCTCGCAGCTCGCAGGCATGTAAGTGCTGGCGCAGCCCACTACGGAGTTTGGGCCTTTCCCAACCACAATGGCTATCCCGCGGGCTATTTCGATCGCGAGAGCAATCCTCTCTTGGCTATCCACGGCGACAATGAGAGCGTCCAGAAGTCAAAATTTGTATATCCACAGCTGGAAATAGCTGCGGGCAAAAGCCCGATGTTCAGGAAACACATCTTCGGCAACGTGGGACATAGTTGGGATTGCCGGCCTTGCCTCGAGGATGGATACGACCATGAAGCCACAAAAGAAGCCCTGAGGATGACGTTGGAGTTTTTTGAGGCGAGCAAGCGTTAGTCCTTAATCCCGGTTGAGACGAGCCTCCTGTTAGTCGGCGAGCATCGCGTCGTGAAGATCGGCTTAGATCGGTAGTCGTCCGTCGAAGAGGGGCGTGAGCTCTCCGGCCGGCCGATCTTCCGACGGGCCTCATCGTTTCAGCGATCCGTGGTTCTTCCTGCAGCTAGACGCGTGGCGCGCCGGTCCCGGGGCGCTCTGCGATGCGACGATCTGAAGTCGCGAGTCCAGCGAGGGTGCGCGAACCGGTCCGGCCTTTTTGCCTGCGAAATGGATGCAGTCGTTGTTGACCTCGCGGCCTATCGAGCGTCACCGATGTGCCGCGCGCGTCTTGCCAGGCGACGGCCGAAAGGAAAACACCGTGACACCCGAGATCGCCGTCATTGCGCCTGCGCACAGGGGCCTCCGGTCCGCCCGCCGTCGATGATCCGGGCAGTTCTCCTGTCGTCGATTTGGGCGGCAATTGTCATCTTCATGCTGTTTGCGATGCCGTCGCGTGCGGAGACGCTCGCTGGCCCCTTCCAGGCCCGCGTGCTGAGGGTCTTGGACGGGGACACCTTCGTCGCCGAGATCAGGCTTTGGTTCGGCCAGAGCGTGGTCGAACACGTGCGCATCGCCGGGATCGACGCACCGGAGAGCGGCCGTCGCGCCCGGTGCGAGCAGGAGGCGCAGTCCGCGCAGCGATCGCGGCAGTACCTCGCGGGACTGATCGGCCTGCAGATGGTGGAACTGGGCGAGGTTCGGCGCGAGAAGTATGGACGGACTCTCGCGACCGTGCGGGTCAACGGCATCGAGGTCGCGCAGCGGATGACCGAGATGGGATACGCCCGCTCCTATTCCGGAAACCGCCGCCAGGACTGGTGCCCATGAGGCGCCGGCGACTGCTAGAGGTCGTTGATGTCCTTGGTTCGGTCGAGGAACCGGCGCAAGAAGGCGCGGAACGGCACCACCAGCAGCACGCCGAGCGCGGCGAACATCAGGGCATCGGTCAGCAGGATCGCACCGAGCAGCATCACCTTGGCGGCGACGATCAGTGCGGAAGCCGCGAAGGACAGAAAGAAGCCAGACGTTGCCAGGACTTCGACGATGACCAGGCCGACCGCGAGAATTACCCAGACACTGGCGGCACCGACCTCCCAGATGGCGAGCAGCTGGTTCATCTGGACGTCGCTGACTCGATCAGCGCAGCCAGGCCGCCGAGCGCCCTGGTGACGTCCGTCGGCACAACTACGAGTTTGGTGTTCGGCGACTTGCCGAGTTCGGCCAGGCTAGTGATCTGCTGCTTCTTGATCTCGAAGTCGATGGCGGCCTGACCGTTCTCCTGGATCGCCCTGCCGACAGTCGTTGTCGCATAAGCCTCCGCTTCCGCCAGGATCCGGCGAGCTTCGGCCTGCCGTTGCGCGGTGTAGAGCTCCGCGTCAGCCTTCAGCTCCTGAGACTGCCGCTCGCCTTCGGCCTTGGTGACGGCTGCGCGCCGCTCGCGTTCGGCATTGAGCTGCTGCTGCATGGCGCTACGGGTCTGGTCGTCCACGGTGACGTCGAGAACCTCGGTCCGCGTGATCTCGATCCCCCAGACCGAGCAGGCTTCCGACAGCGACTCGCGGATCTTCTCGTTGATGAACTCCCGCCGCGACTGAACCTCGTCGAACTCCATCTGGCCGCAAGTGGATCGAACAATGCTGGTGACCGTAGTTCGAACCGCTTGGTCGACGTCGGCGATCCGGTAGACCGACTTCGCCGAGTCGACGATGCGGAAGAATACCGCCGTGGTGAGCTGGATTTCGACGTTATCCTTGGTGATTACGCTGATCTGCTGCGGGTCGAGCTGTCGTTCGAGAATACTGACCCTGTGGACGACGCGATTGAGGAACGGTACGACGAAGTTGAGCCCGGCCTTGAGCGTGGTTGTGTATTTGCCGAACTGCTCGACCACATACTCCTGAGACTGCGGAACGATCTTGATTCCGCTCAGTGCGACGAGCAGGAACATCGCGATCAGGACAAGGAAAACCATTGCCTCTCCGGCAATCATCATGGAACTCCTGGCAGAAGTGGGGGACCTTGGGGTGACGAGGCCTCGGCGGCGGGTTGCGGCATTCTATGGGAAGGACCGGCTAGGCCGCCACACCCCGCGGCGGCGCGTCGAGGTCTCTCAGCTTTTGAGGCAGTAGTCGCCGCTCTGGTGATATCCGGATGGGCAGGAGCCGCTCTTGATGACCGCGGGTTTCGCGTTTGGGCTGCCGCCGAGGCAGTAGTCGCCACTCTGGTGATATCCCGACGGGCAGCTTCCGACCTTGGGCAGCGCCGGCGCGGCGCTGCTGGAAGATGGGATGCAGTAGTTGCTGCTCTGGTGATATCCCGACGGACAGGAGCCGACCTTCTGCACCGGCGCCTGAGCCATCGCCGCTGTGGCGGCGAAGACGGCCAACAGACCCATCATCGCGGTACGCATCGAAAAATCCCATCGACTGTTGCGGCACCGTCGCACCATGTCACCTTGTCAGGGGTCGCGTCCAGCGGTCCGCCCCGGCCGAACCGTTGCCGCTCGCATCCGCTTGAGGGTGCATCCGCGCTTGGCCTAGGGTCGCTCGGAACCAAGTCCGGGAGCCTGCCGCATGCGTGTCTTCACCGCATCTCTGGCGATGGAGACCAACACCTTCTCGCCGATGCTGACGGGCCGCGAGGCCTTCGTCGAGCGCAGCTACTTCCCGCCCGGCAAGCACCCGAACCACCCGCTGCACATCTCCTCGCCGCTCTGGGTCCTCCGCCGCGTGGGCAAGGAGAAGGGCTGGACCGTGATCGAGGGTCTCGTCGCTTCCGCGCAGCCGGCGGGCAACGTCGTGAAGAAGGTCTACGAGGAGTTCCGCGACGACATCCTGGCGCAGCTCAAGGCGGCGATGCCGGTCGACATGGTGCTGCTCGGGCTCCACGGCGCGATGGTCGCCGACGGCTACGACGATTGCGAAGGCGACGTCCTGCAGCGCGTGCGCGCGCTCGTCGGCCCCGATGTCGTCGTCTCCGCCGAGCTCGATCCGCATTGCCACATGACCGAGCTCATGGTGCGGTCGGCGAACCTGCTCATCTGCTACAAGGAATTCCCGCACACCGACTATCTCGAGCGCGCCGAGGAGCTGGTCGCGATCTCGGAGAGGATCGCAACCAAGCAGGTGAAGCCGACGCCGGCGCTGTTCGACTGCCGGATGATCAACTCCTACCCGACCTCGCGCATCTCAACGGTTTGTCCACGGGCTTCCCCATCCAGCCTGCGAGGCGGTTGCCGAATGTCGTCACCGTAGCTGGTCCATGCGTGTGTCAGCACTCGCTCCCGCCACTATTGGCCCAGCAGACTATTCTGGTGGCGTTGGAGATACGAGTCGGCAAGGGGGGCGAGATAGGGGGCCCGGAGTTCTTCGAAGATTGAGGCGACGGCGGCGCCGGCTGCAGTCGACGATTTCCTGCCTCCCAACCGGTTGATCATCTCCTCGGTGGCGCTCAGGATATCGTCGCTCGAGTTGTCGATAACGTCGTAACCCAGTTCATCAAATGCAAAGCTCCGAAGGTTTCCCCGAAAAGGGTGGCTCAGAAGCTCCCGCAAGGTAAGGACGCGTCCCGTGTCGCGATGGCGAAGGCGCTTGGGAATCCAGATGTCGTCTGCGCCCAGGAGCAGGGGCGCCAACGTCCAGTTAGTAAGAAGTACGGGAACGCCAAGACACGTCACCGCATTGGTCACCCCTGAAACCGTGCCGATGAAAAATCTGCAGAGACTCCACAGGGCAACGTCGAACTCCGGAGATCGCCAGCAGGAGCGCGCATAGTCGACGACCCCGGGGATGGTTGGTATCGGCGTCGCGGTGTCATTACCGAACCGTATGACCCGTCCCCCGCGTTTGACGATACATTCTATCGCCGGGAGGTAGGTCGCCGGGTCGGCGTTTCGAGCGGCGTGGTCGCGCTTGTTTCTTAAGTTCGTGGTTTCGCGATGGTATCCGCTATCGCGGACATGAAGGCCGACAATCCACTCGTGCGCTCCGATCCCGAGGTCACTGAGAACTCTCCGGCCCCGGGCAGTCATCTCCGGCTTCACCGTCAACAGCCGGCCGCCGCCCTTACGCCGCCACTCGATTTCGGCCATCTGCCATGCGTCGTAAATAAAGGGAAAGCACCCGTCTTTAAGCGGCGGCGCGTTTGAGTCCAATGCCAGATCCTCGGCCAGCGCTTCGTACTCGTCCAAAGCGGGTGAATCCTTGACGATCAGCAGGTCGTCCTGAAAAAGGTCGAGGAACGGCTCATTGACGATGTGAGACCGGGGTGCCGGCAGGACCAGCTTCCACGGTTTTATGAGCCCGAGTCGTTTCAGCTTGGCTAAGCAAGAAAGATGGACCGCCATTTCTCCGAGGGATCTGGTCAACCAGCCCGGACCGACCACACGAACGTCATCGGTTCTATATTGATATGGGAGGCGGCTTACCTTGGCTTCGTTCGCGGCGGCCGACTTGCCGAAGGCCTCTCGCGCGCCGTCCACGTCGCCGTACAGAAGAAGCATGGATCCCAGCATTTTCTGAAGCTCTGTGATGAGCGGCGTCACCTTCTTGATATGGTCCAGCACTTTCCAAGAAGATCTGATTGGCAGCATGTCGTAGACAATGCTGAGTATGAGTCCAAAGAGCGGCCTTGGGTCGGCGTTCGCGTCTAATGTCGCCTCGATGATCTCGTCGGTCATACCAATGAGAGCCTCATCGTCCTGAAGCATCGCGCAAATGAGCAAGAGCTGGGCACCGGCCTCAAAGACTCCGATCGCTCTGGTCGCTACGGCGGCTTTGTAACGCGCGGCGGCGTCCCGCCAATATCCGCTGCCAATTTCAGCGGTCGCCCAGAACTCCAGGTTGCTCGGGTCCCGTGTATCGCCGAAAGGCGTTGCTGCCCGAAGGCGGGCGTATCGCCTGCGCGCATCCTCGCGTGCCGTGAGATGAAGCTCGGTTATGCCGATATCGAACAACAGCGAGGGCATCGACGGATCGCTCGCGAGCGCGCGTCGATAGCTTCGAGCCGCCCTCGTGAAATCTCCAGCGTGAGAAAGTAGGGCGCCCCAATGCCATTGGGCGAAGGAGTTGGCCGGGTAGGTAGCGAGGGCTCGCGCGACTCGGCGTACGAATTCGGCTCGATCGGCGACGGGACACAAGCGTAGGGCATTCTGATGAAAAAGAGCTGTGCCAGGCGCAAGCGAGATGGCCCGCCGCAGCTCCGACTCCGACGCCGCAGGATCGCTCGAGGCCAGGGCGAGGGCGAGAAGATGATGGAGATCGGCGTTTCCTGGCGTTCTATCCAGCAGTTCGCGGTAGACTGCGACCGCTATCTCCGTTTTTCCGGCGCGATGATCGGCCAACGCGATTTCGAGAAGAGATGAGTCCGTCGTCTGCAATAAAAGCCCCAACGTCCGGCGCCCAAGCTATATTTCAATTATACACTAGAACATTTGTCCTTGCATTCGATCAAAAACAATCTGCTCCGTTCCCCGGTCATGCAATCGAGATCCTGTGCGTCAGTCATCATCCGGGGGCAGCCCATGCGCGTTTTCACCGCATCTCTGGCGATGGAGACCAACACCTTCTCGCCGATGCTGACGGGCCGCGAGGCCTTCGTCGAGCGCAGCTACTTCCCGCCCGGCAAGCACCCGAACCACCCGCTGCACATCTCCTCGCCGCTCTGGGTCCTCCGCCGCGTGGGCAAGGAGAAGGGCTGGACCGTGATCGAGGGTCTCGTCGCTTCCGCGCAGCCGGCGGGCAACGTCGTGAAGAAGGTCTACGAGGAGTTCCGCGACGACATCCTGGCGCAGCTCAAGGCGGCGATGCCGGTCGACATGGTGCTGCTCGGGCTCCACGGCGCGATGGTCGCCGACGGCTACGACGATTGCGAAGGCGACGTCCTGCAGCGCGTGCGCGCGCTCGTCGGCCCCGATGTCGTCGTCTCCGCCGAGCTCGATCCGCATTGCCACATGACCGAGCTCATGGTGCGGTCGGCGAACCTGCTCATCTGCTACAAGGAATTCCCGCACACCGACTATCTCGAGCGCGCCGAGGAGCTGGTCGCGATCTCGGAGAGGATCGCAACCAAGCAGGTGAAGCCGACGCCGGCGCTGTTCGACTGCCGGATGATCAACTCCTATCCGACCTCGCGCGAGCCGATGCGGAGCTTCGTCGATCGCGTGCAGGCGATGGAGGGGAGGAACGGCATCCTCTCGATCTCGCCTGTGCATTGCTATCCTTATGCCGACGTCGCCGACATCGGCACCAAGGTTCTCGTCTACACCGACAACGATCCGGCCAAGGCGACGGCGCTGGCGAGGCAGCTGGGCGAGGAGCTGATCTCGCTGCGCGACACGGTGCGCCCGACGTTCCTCTCGATCGACGAGGCGCTCGACAAGGGCATCGCCTCGAACGCGGGGCCCGTGGTGATTGCCGAGCCTGCCGACAACGCCGGCGGCGGCGCGCCGTCGGATTCCACGTTCGTGCTGAAGCGCATGCTCGAGCGTGGCATCAAGGATGCGGCGATAGCGCCGGTCTGGGATCCGATCGCGGTCAAGATGTGCTTCGCCGCCGGCGAGGGGGCTGAGTTCCAGCTCCGCTTCGGCGGCAAGATGGGCCCGTTCTCGGGCACGCCGGTCGACGGCAAGGTGCGCGTGATCAAGTGCGTGAAGAACGCGACCCAGTCGCAGGGCTCGTCCATCCACTATCTCGGCGACTCGGCCGCGATCGACGTCGACGGCATCGCGGTCGTGCTGGTCACCAATCGCCAGCAGGCCTGGGGCCCGGACCTTTTCTCCAACCTCGGCGTCGATCCACGCAGGCGGAAGATCGTGGTGGTGAAGTC
>CAZZLX010000053.1:0-12833 GCA_964655235.1 uncultured Rhizobium sp. | reverse complement strand
CCGGGTCCCGTAAGGCCCATCCTGGCCGAAGCCGGAGATGCTGGCGTAGACGATCCGCTTGTTGACCTTCCTCAGGTCCTCGTAGGCGATGCCGAGGCGGGTCTTCACATCGGCGCGGAAGTTCTCGACAACGACGTCGGCCTTCTCGACCAGGCGCTTCAGGAGAGCCACGCCTTCGGGCGACTTCAGGTTCAGCGTCATCGCCCGCTTGTTGCGATGAAGGTTCATGAAGTCGGGACCCTCGCGCGGGCCGCCCATGCCTTCGCCCTCTTCGAGGTTCTCGGGCATCTCGATCTTGATAACGTCGGCACCCCAGTCGGCGAGCTGGCGGACCGCGGTCGGTCCGGAGCGGACGCGCGTCAGGTCGAGGACGGTGATGCCGGAAAGCGCAGACGACGCTTGTGGACGGCCCGTGTTCGGCACGTCGATCCTCCCTAATGCGCTCGTTGAAGAGAGTGGCGCGTTGACTCGACGCTAGGGTGCTGATTGACGATTGTCAACAATGGCCCTCTTTCGCTCGCGCATCGAAATCGATTTCCAGGCGTGCAGCCTGTCCTATGCTTCGTTGGGTGGTCACGTCGCGGCTTCGGGGGGAGACGCGGAGGTGCATGAGTCGTTTTTGACCTATCGGGGATTTCGATTCCTGAAGGTTGCGACGCTGGTCGGGTTGGGGGCGCTCGTGCTCTACGTCGGCCATACGCCGATGGAGGCTCCGAACGGCGGTACCTGGCTGGGCTATGGACTTGGAGCGACCAGCGCAATGCTGATCGCGTGGCTCGCCTGGTTCGGTGTGCGCAAGCGGCGTTATGGCGTTGCCCGGCCGCTTCGCGGCTGGCTTTCCGCGCATGTCTATCTCGGTTGCGCGCTGCTGGTTCTGGCGACGCTCCATACCGGCTTTCAGTTCGGGTGGAACGTCCACACGCTCGCCTATGGTTTGATGGTTCTCGTCATCGCGAGCGGCGCCTTCGGCACCGTGGTCTATGCAAGACTGCCGCGGCTCGTCGCGGAGAACCGGGGTCGGCAGACCCTGGAAGCGATTATCGCCGAGATCTCGTCGCTCGACCGGGAGGCCCGACAAGCGGCGATGACGCTCGACGACAAGGTCAATGCGATGGTCGTTGCGGCGACCGAGCGCCTCCAGATTGGAGGTTCCCTCACGCGGGTGATCTCCGGCCGGGAACCGGCCTGCCGGACGGCTGCCTGCCTGGCCCACCTCAACGGTCTCGCGTCATCCGGCTCGCTCGGACCGGAGGCCGGGGCGAGGCTGGGGATTCTGGCGCGCCTGCTCTATCGAAAGGGCGAACTGCTGGCGAGGGCTCGACGCGATCTGCGCTACCAGGCGCTGCTCGACATCTGGCTCCACGTCCATATTCCGGCCTCCATCCTGCTCGTCGTGGCGCTGACAGCCCACGTCGTTTCGGTCTTCTTCTTCTGGTGATCGGCCGGCGATGAAGGTCCATATCGAGCACATCGTCCGCAAGCGACGCGGCTTCGCCGATGTCAGCGAACGCGACGTTGACCTCGTTTCCCTGAGCGTCGGGCGCAGCGGATCCGCAGACATTCACCTCGCCGATCCGAGGGTGCGGCTTGACCATGCGACCATCGAGCACGATGGCGATCGCCCCGAGGTGCGTGCCATCGGCGATGCAGTTTTGCTTGCCGACGGAAAGCCCTTGGCGGTCGCGGCCCTGCTTCCGGGCGTCCGCATCGCGATCGGGCCTTACGAGCTGCGGGTCGCCGAGCCGCCGCCCGGGTTCGATCTCGCGCTCGCGGTCGAGCTGGTTCAGCCGTTCGACGCCGAACGCGCATCCCGAACCGAAGAGATTCGAACGATCGACCATCATCTCCCGCGAACGCGCGTCGTCGCCTGGGCGCTGTCGGCTGCCGTCCTCATGATTTACCTGGCGCTTCCGGTGATCGCCGCGCTTTCGCCTGGCGTCCGCGACGCGACCGGGAACCTGAATCCGCTGTCGGTTTGGAACAGCGGTGCGATCTCGAACGCGCACCGTGGAATCGCCGAGGACTGCACCGCCTGCCACGCGAAGCCCTTCGTTCGGGTCGAGAACGCCCAGTGCCTCGCCTGCCACGCGGCGACGCGCCAGCACGCCGATCCCAAGATCGTCGATCTGGGCCAGCAGCGTTGCGAGTCGTGTCACAAGGAGCACAACGGCCAGCGCATCGCAACGCGCGCGGCCGATGCTTTCTGCACCGGCTGCCACGGCGCGATCGCCGCCGTGGCCCCCGCGACCAATCTGGTGAATGTCGAAAGCTTCGCGACGGCTCATCCCCAGTTCCGTCCGATGCTGGTGACCGATGCATCGGGGCCGGTGCTGGGACGCGTGTCGCTCGACTCGCGCCCGATGGAGGGGGCCAACCTTCGCTTTCCCCACGACAAGCACCTTCGCCGCGATGGACTGCGCACTAGGGACGGCTCGGTGACCCTCGTCTGTGCGAGCTGTCATGTGCCCGATAGGTCCGGCACGGGTATGCGACCCGTGACCATGGAAGGACAGTGTGGTCGCTGCCACACGCTGGCCTTCGAGCGGCGCTTCCCGGACTGGTCGGTTCCGCACGGCGAACCCGAAAAAGCCCGTCGCGCGATTGCAGGGCTCTATAGCCAGCTTGCGCTGTCCGAGCGGCGCGAGATCGATCGGGCTCGTCCGGAGCGCCAGCGGCCGGGAGAGGTTCCGCAGGACGAGCGGACCCAGCGCGAGAGCGACAGGGCTTGGGTCGAGGCGCGGACGGAAGAGGCTATGACGACGACCTTCGGGGCGAGCGGCTGCGGCTTATGCCACGCGGCCGAGCGCAACGCGGATGGCTGGAGCGTTCGGCCCGTCCACCTGGCTCAGTCCTTCATGCCCAAGGCGAGGTTCGACCACGCGCGGCATACGACGGTGGGCTGTGCCGAATGCCACACCGCGCAGACGTCGTCCAGTGCCGATGACGTCCTTATGCCCGGCATCGCCACGTGCCGTGGCTGCCACGGCGGCGAAACCCCGGGGGCAGGAAAGGTGGCATCGGGCTGCGTCTCCTGCCACGCCTATCACAGCCATCCCATGCCAATCCGCGCGGCGGAGGCGGCCAGATGATGCACCACCTGCTTATTGTCTTGGCTTTCCTGTCCGCAATCGTCGCTCCCGCCACGGCGCAGCAAGCGCTGAGCGCGGCCGAGGTCAGCCAGATCCTGGCGCAGGCGGCGAGCGAGGCAGAGGGGCGGGGAAGGCCGGCGACGATCGCCGTCGTCGACCGTGTCGGCAATGTCCTCGGAGTCTTTCGGATGACCGGCGCCAACAACGCCGATCCGGGGTTCGCCGCTCTCGGCGTGACCGCAGATCCATCGATCAGGACGGTCACGGTCGCGAGTAACCCCCGCGGTGCGGACACCGGGCTCAATGGCGTCGCCTTCGTTCCCGATACCCTCGCGGCGATTTCCAAGGCAGTGACCGGTGCTTTCCTCTCGTCCCAAGGCAATGCCTTCTCGTCCAGGACGGCGAGCCAGATCGTTCAGGATCACTTCAATCCCGGCGAGGAGAGGACGCCGTCCGGACCCCTCTCCGGTGTCCAGTTCAGTCAGCTTCCCTGCTCGGACCTGAACCGTCGCCTGTCCGACGGAACAGTCGGACCGAAGCGTGCGCCGCTCGGCCTCTCCGCTGATCCGGGGGGCCTGCCGCTCTACAAGAACGGCATCCTGGTCGGTGGCGTTGGCGCAATTGCCGACGGCCTCTACGGTGTCGATGCCAGCATCTTCGATCGCGATCAGGACGTCGACGAGTTGATCGCCTTGGCCGGAGCCGCCGGCTTCGAGGCACCGACCTCGATCCGAGCTGATCGCATCACCGTCGACGGCAAGCTGCTTCGTTTCGCCGATGCACGGCCCGGCGATCTGGTGCGCGATCCCGCGGGGTCGCGCCCGCTGTCGGCGATGGCCGGAAGCCTGATTCCGGTCTCAGGCTATTTCTCCGGTACCATCTCGGCAGGTCAGGTATTTCTGACGCCTGAGTCCGGCTTCCTCCGCGACGACACGACCTACGGGACCGCCGCAGTCGTGCTCGTCGACCAGACGGGCGCGCCCCGGTTCGCTCCCCAGGCGGGATCCAGTCTCACCGCAACCGAGGTCCGTGCGATCATGCGCCATGCGCTGGCGGTCGCCGGAGCGGCGCGCGCCCAGATCCGGAATCCGCTCGGGAGCTCGTCGCAGGTGACGATCTCGATCGTCGATGGAGCCGGTCGCGTGCTGGCTCTCGCGCGCACGCTCGATGCGCCGGTGTTTGGAACCGACGTTTCGCTGCAGAAGGCGCGGTCGGCGGCATTCCTTTCATCCACCGAAGCCGCAACCTACCTGCAGATCGCGGATGGCGCGCGCACGCTGGCGATCGAGCCTTCGATCCTCACCTATCTGACCCAATCCCGGGCGCTGCTCGGGACGAACGCGTTCGCGGATGGCATGGCCATGAGCGCCCGCGCGATCGGCAACCTGGGTAGATCGACCTTCCCGGACGGCATCGGTGGGACGCCCAACGGCCCGCTGTCGCGAAGCGCGGCGGAGGCGACGCCGTTCTCGACCGGCCTACAGCTCGACCTCGTCTTCCTCGACATCGCCGGTCATATCCTCTTCGTCCGCGGCAATGCCGCGGCGGACGTGTCGACGAGGTGCACGCGGCTGCCATCGCCGCCGGGCACCCAGATCTTGGCCAACGGGCTCCAGATCTTCCCCGGAGGTGTACCGATATTCCGCGGCGATGCGCTCGTCGGCGCCATCGGCGTCTCCGGCGACGGTATAGACCAGGACGACATGGTGGCCTTCCTCGGCCTGCATCGCGCCGGATCGGAGCTCGGGACAGGGATCGGCAACGCGCCCGCAGCGCGGCGCGCCGACCAGCTCGCCCCGAGGGGCGTGCGGCTCCGCTATGTGAGCTGCCCGGTCGCTGCTCTCCTCGGATCGCGTGCCGGCAACGTTTGCGCGGGGCTTTAGTTGCTCCGGGCTGCACTCCTCGCCGCACTCCTCGCCGCCCCGGCCATTGCCGATGACGGAGAGTTGGCGCAGCTGAGGCGTCCCGGTGTTCCGCCGCGCGAAGTTCCGGCCGAACAGCCGCTTGAAGTGGATCCGACGGCGGTGCCGGCGCCATCGCCGTCGCTCCGCTTCGAGATGGCACCTGTGCCTGACCGTTGGCGTCTGATCGAGGCGGTCGGTATCCGGGACAACCCCTTCAATCCCTATCAGCAGAGCACGATCAAGGGTGACAGGCCGATCCACGGAGACCTCTTCTTCGGTCTATCGGCCATCCTCGACACCGTATACGAGCCGCGAAGCTTCCCGGTGCCCGTCGGACTCCAGTCGACCGGCAGGGCCGGGGACAATGATCCCTTCGGCCGTACGCCCTCCAACGTGGTCTCTTCCACGCTCATCCTCAGCGCGGCGCTGATCAAGGGCGATACCGCCTTCAAGCCGCCCGACTTCGAACTGCGGCTCACATCAGGATTCAATCGCAATGTAGCGGAGGTCGAGGAGCCGCGCCTTCTATATGCCGATCCCGCACGTGGAACGCGCCGGACGGACCAGTTCGCCGGCCTTCAGGACGCGTTCCTCGACTATCACCTCCGCAACGTCTCCGACCGTTACGATTTCGATTCGATCCGCATCGGCATCCAGCCCTTCACCTCGGATTTCCGCGGGTTCGTGTTCCAGGACAACCAGCTCGGCGTTCGCCTGTTCGGAACGAGGTCCAACAATCATTGGCAATACAACGCCGCATGGTTCCGCCGGCTCGAGAAGGACACAAACAGCGGCCTCAACGATGCATGGCATGGGCCCCGGCACGACGATGTATTCGCTTTCAACCTTTACCGCCAGGACCTTCCGATCCTCGGCTTCGCGACGCAAGCGACCGTGATCCACAATCGCAACCGCGAGGGCCAGGACGGATTCCACTACGACAAGAACGGCTTCCTGCAGCGACCGGCTCCGGTCGGCTTCGAGCGGCCGCGGGACTACGACGTGACCTATGCCGGCTTGAACGGCGACGGTCACTTCGGTCGCCTCAACCTGACCGCATCCACCTACTACGCGCATGGACAAGACCGTGTCAGTCCTTTCACGGACGAGACGGCCGGGATCCGAGCCTGGTTCGCCGCGGCCGAGCCGTCGATCGACTTCGACTGGTTGCGGCTGCGGTTTTCCGGTGCCTACGCCAGCGGCGACCGCAATCCTTATGACCGGCGGGAGACGGGGTTCGATGCGATCTTCGAGAATCCGCAGTTCGCCGGCGCTGATGCCAGCTACTGGATCCGCCAAGCGATCCCGCTGATCGGAGGGGGCGGGTTAGCGCTTTCGGGCCGTAACGGCATGCTCGCCTCGCTCCGTACCTCGAAAGAGGAGGGGCAGTCGAACTTCACCAATCCCGGACTGATCCTGATCGGCGGCGGCGCTGATCTCGACCTCCTGCCGGAACTTCGCCTATCCCTGAATGCCAATCGCCTGTGGTTCGCGACCACGAAGGTGCTGGAGGCGCTGAGGATGCAGGAGGCCGTCGACCGCAGCATCGGCTGGGACATCTCGACGGCGCTGACCTATCGGCCGTTCCTGACCCAGAACGTCGTGCTCCGCCTGTCAGGCGCGGTTCTTCTCCCGGGACGAGGCTTCAGGGAACTCTTCGACGCATCCGAAGACGGCAGGAGGTACTACAGCGTGCTCACGAACGTCGTGCTCACCTATTGAGAGCCAGATGATAAGCCCGGCGGCACTTCTGATCGCGCTGCTCCTGGCCCTTCCGGCCTGGGCCGCCGCGCCCGCGCCGCGGGCGCAGACGCCGGCCGATGCCCAGGCGAAGAGCGCGGGTTGCATTTCGTGCCATACGTCGACGGACGATGCGACGATGCACGTCAACCCGGCGGTGGTTCTCGGATGCGTCGACTGCCACGGTGGAGATGCCGGCGTCATCGGCGACAAGCATCGCGCGCACGTGATGCCGAAATTCCCTGGCCCCTGGAGGTTCCCGCTCTCGGCCAATCCCGAGCGCAGTTACACGTTGCTCAACCGCGAAGATCCGGCCTACATCCGCTTCGTCAACCCGGGCGACTATCGAGTCGCTCGCGAGTCCTGCGGCGCCTGCCATCTCGACGTCATCCAATCGGCTGAGCGTTCGCTGATGTCGACTGGTGCCATGCTGTGGGGCGGCGCCTCGTACAACAACGGCATCCTGCCCTTCAAGAACTACGTCCTCGGGGAGGCGTACACCCGTGATGGGACGGCGGCGACGCTCAAGAGCCCGATTGAGCCGACAGAAGCCCTGCGCCGTCGGGGAGTCCGCGATCAGCTGATGCCGTTGCCTGCCTGGGAGGTCATCCCGCCCGGCGATATCTTTCGCGTCTTCGAGCGTGGCGGCAGGAACATCAACCCAATCTTCCCGGAGATCGGCCTGCCAAACTCAGCCGGGCAGATCCAGCGCCTGGAGGAACCGGGGCGACCGGATCTGCGGCAGTCGAACCGAGGGCCGGGCACCGGGCTCCGTATCGCGGTGCCCGTCATCAATATTCACAAGACCAGACTCAACGATCCCTTCATGTGGTTCCTCGGCACCAACGACCAGCCGGGCGACTATCGCTCGAGCGGGTGCACCGGTTGCCACGTCGTCTATGCGAACGATCGCGATCCGCGCCACAGCGGCCCTTACGCCCGCTTCGGCAATCTCGGCAGGAGCGATACGCGTGACCCGACTATCCCCAAGGGTGAGTCCGGACATCCGCTGAAGCACAGCTTCACGCGTGCCATTCCCACAAGCCAGTGCATGGTCTGTCACATGCATCAGCCGAACATCTTCCTCAACTCGATGCTCGGCTACACGATGTGGGACTACGAGTCCGACGCTGCGGCGATGTGGCCGACCCAGCAGAAGCATCCGTCCGACGAGGAGATGCGCCGGATCCTCGACCGCAATCCGGAGGAGGCCGCGGTTCGCGGAAAGTGGGGCGATCTCGACTTCCTGCGCGAGGTTGCGCGTCTGAATCCAACGCTCAAAGAGACGCAGTTCGCCGACTATCACGGGCATGGCTGGAACTTCCGTGCCGTGTTCAAGCAGGATCGCAAGGGCAACCTGCTGGATGCCGACGGTGTCCGGGTCGATCACAAGGATCCGGACAAGTTCCAGAAGGCCGTGCATCTCTCCTCGGTCCACGTAGACAAGGGCATGCACTGCGTCGATTGCCACTTCAGCCAGGACTCGCATGGCAATGGCTACATTTACGGCGAGGTTGCCGACGCGATAGAGATCCAGTGCAAGGACTGCCACGGCACCGCGGACAAGGTTCCGTCGCTGCGGACCTCGGGGCCGGCGGCCCCGCCGGGTGGCCGCGATCTGTCGGTGCTTCGCAACGCCGACGGCCGCGCCCGCTTCGAGTGGCGGGCAGGAAAGCTCTACCAGCGATCGGCGGTGACGCCCGGCCTCGAATGGCAAGTGAGCCTGGTCAAGGACTCGGTCGACCCGTCGAGCCCCGCCTACAACGAGAAGGCGGCGCGCGCCAAGCTGATGGCACGTGACCGGTCGATGACCTGGGGACCGGCGTTGCCGGCGGCTGCGCGCGCGCACCAGGACGATGAGATCATGTGCGTTACCTGCCACACCTCGTGGACCACGAGCTGCGGCGGCTGCCACCTGCCGATCCAGGCGAACTGGAAGACCGAGCGGCACCATTTCGAGGGCGGCGAGACGCGCAACTACGCCACTTACAACCCTCAGATCGCGCGCGACGACGTGTTCCAGATCGGCCGGCACTCGACGGTCAAGAACAACATCATCGCTCCGGTACGCTCGTCTTCGGCGCTCGTGCTTTCCTCCACGAACATCAACCGCGAGCGGATCTATGTCCAGCAGCCGCCGATAGCGGCCTCGGGCTTCTCGAGTCAGGCCTTCGCGCCGCACTATCCGCACACCGAGCGCAAGACCGAGACGAAGACCTGCACCGACTGCCATCTTTCGGCCGCCAACGACAACAACGCGATCATGGCGCAGCTCCTGCTGCTCGGAACCAACTTCATGAATTTCGTCGGACTCAATGCCTGGACCGGCACGTCCGACGGTGTCGAGGCGGTGCAGGTGACCGTATGGGACGAGCCGCAGGCGGTGATCGGAAGCCACCTTCATGCCAAGGCCTATCCGGACGACTTCCGCCGCCACGTCGAGGTTGGGCGCGAGCTCGCCGAGGCGCACCGTCATTCCGGCGGACCGTCGCGATGCCTGCAGCTTCGCGGCGAGTATCTTTGGTCGGCCGAAGGTGTCCTGGGCATGCGCGTCTACGACGTCGCCTCGATCGCCAACAAAGGGGTGTCGCAGCGTATCATCACCGCGCCGACAAGCGCGCTCGGTCAGAACACGCAGATCCCTTCGGCCGATGCCTCTTGCGTCGCGCTTCCGACCAACCAGCCGATCGCTCCCGCCCGCAATCAGGGCGATCTGATGCGGCACGAAAACCAGGAGCAGCCCTTTCATCCCATCTACCGTTACGCTCTCGTCACCGATACGCGCGAAGGCCTGATCCTCGTCAACGTCGACACGCTTGCCGACGGCGAACCGCGCAACAACTTCCTCGTGCGCGCTCTCACCTGGAACGAGGGCGGCATCCTCGATGGCGCACGCCATCTTACGATCGCCGGCCATCTGGTCTACGTGGCGACGCCGCGGGGCGTCGTCGTCCTCGACCTCGATGATCCGTTGAAGCCGCGGGCGATCGCGACCGTTCCGATTGCCGATGCCCGGTCGAGCGCACTCCAGTTCCGCTACCTTTTCGTCGTCTCGGCGCAAGGCCTGCACGTCGTCGACGTGACGCGTCCGGAAACCGCGCGGGCCGTCCCGGACGCGGTGATCCGTCTTTCGGATGCTCACCGGGTTTATGTGGCGCGCGGCTTCGCCTATGTCGCTGCCGGTCCGGAAGGGCTCGTCATCGTCGATGTCGAGAGGCCGGAAGCGCCCAGGATCTATCAGCGCTTCACGGCCGACGGCCGGATCCGGGATGCGCGCGACGTGATCGTCGCCACCACCAATGCCTCCGCGTTCGCTTATGTCGCGGACGGCGAGGCCGGGCTCAAGGTGGTGCAGCTCACCTCGCCAGCCAGCCAGCCCGGCTTCTATGGCTTCAATCCAGATCCCAAGCCGGAGCTGATCGCATGGCGCGCTACAGGGGCGCCCGCGTTGTCGCTGTCGAAGGGCCTAGATCGCGACAGAGCAGTCGACGAGACCGGCCACCAGATCGCGATCTTTGGTCGTCTCGGTTCACGTCCTCTGAACCTGGAAGAGATGCGGAAACTGTATCTCGGGCCGGACGGCCGGCCATGGTTCGTGACCGACGAGGTGCGGCGCCAGGATTACCGCGGATTCCCGCTTACGCATCAGGCGCCGGCTTCCGGGTCACCGAGGCCAGCCGAAGTGCCGCGTGGTCCGCTGATCCGAAGGCCCGGCGGTTAGCATGGGCCAGCGCGTCGCTATCGCCATCATCGGGTCGGGGCCTGCCGGCCTTAGCGCGGCCTGCCGTGCGGCCAGACGGGGGATCAGTCATGTGCTGATCGAGCGGGCGCCGCACCTCTGCGACACGATTTCGCGTTACCAGAAGCGGAAGCTGGTGATGGCGACGCCAGCTGCACTTCCCCTCCGCAGCGATGTCGGCTTCAGCGAGGGAGCGCGCGAGACGATCCTCGACGCGTTCGAAGCTGCTGTCCGGGCGGCAGGCGTCGATGTCCGGCTCAACGCCGAGGTCGTCGCCATCTCGGGCGCGAAGGGCGCGTTCAGGCTATCCCTGCGGTCAGGCGAGGCGATCGAGGCCGAAAGCGTGGTGTTGGCGATCGGCGTTCAGGGCAACATCCGGAAGCTCGCGGTTCCCGGTGCCGAGCTTCCGTTCGTTCAGTACCAGCTTGACGATCCCGATGCCTACCAAAACGAGAGCATCGCGGTCATCGGCGGCGGCGATGCTGGCATCGAGAATGCCTTAGGACTGGTCGAAGGGAACGCCGTCACGCTCGTAGTCAACCATCCCGAGTTCGTTCACGCGAAGCCGGCGAACGTCGCCCGTGTGGCCGAGGAGGTGAAGGCCGGCCGCCTCGAAACCGTGATGGCGGCGACACCGGCCCGTATCGAGTCCGGAAGGCTTGTGCTCAACACCGCCCAGGGAGAAGCCACGGTCAGGGTCGACCGTATCATCGCGCGGATCGGCGCATTGCCACCCCGGAAGTTCGTCGAGAGCTGCGGCGTCGACTTTGCCAGCGATACGCCGGCAGCGGCGCCCCAGGTCGGTGAGGGCTATGAAACCAACGTGCCGGGCCTCTACATCGTCGGCGCGCTGGCCGGGTATCCGCTGATCAAGAACTGCCTCAACCAGGGATACGAGGTGGTCGAGCGGATTCTCGGCAACGCTATCACGCCGGCTGACGAACCCCTGATCCAGGCAAAGCTCGACAAGACTCGTCTCGGCTGGGCCGTCGCCGATCTGGTTGCCGCTGCCAAGGAGCAGGTTCCTCTGTTCCGAGCGCTTACGCCTCTCCAGGTGCGCGAGATCCTGACCTTGAGCGAGATCCATAGGGTGGATCGTGGAGCCGTGCTGTTCCGTCGCAACGACTACACCAATTCGGTCTTTGCCGTGCTCGTCGGTGCCTTGGGCGTAGAGGTCGATCCCACGGGCTCGCAGGGACCGATCCGTCTCGAGGGCGGAACGTTCGTCGGCGAGATGGGCTTGATCTCGGGGCGACGCAGGATGGCGACGGTGACCGCTCTCGAGGCTTCGGTCCTGATCGAGATCCCGCGCAACACCATGCTGCGCCTGGTGCGTTCCGTGCCGGACATCAAGCGTCAGATCGACGAAGTCGCGATCGTCCGCCAGTTCCGCGCCCACATCGCGCCGACGGCCACTCCCGAAGCCCTGGCGCCGGTGGTGGCGCGCTCGAAGGTCGTCGCCTTCAAGGCCGGAGACCTCCTGATCAGGGAGGGGGACGTCGACGATCGGGTCTTTCTGATACGGTCAGGCGCCGTCGCCGTCTCCAAGCTGGTCGGGCGGCGAGACATCGTGCTCTCCTACGTGCAGGCCGGACACTATGTCGGCGAGATGGCGATGCTGACCCGCAGCCCGCGATCCGCGTCGGTCAAGGCCTCCGTCGCCACCGAAGCGATCGAAATCGAGGGCGAGGCACTCCGCGAGCTGCTTGCCCGGCACCCCGAGGTGATGGCGGAATTCAGCCGCCGCATGACGGAGCGCGGGGTCGAGACGGCGCGGCTGGAGACGCGTGCCGGCGAGGTCGGCGTCATCGGCGAACTCCTGAAGCAGGGCCTCGGCGAGGCGACTGACGTCCTGCTGATCGACGAGTCGCTCTGCGTGCACTGCGACAACTGCGAGAAGGCCTGTGCCGAAACCCATGCGGGCATCTCGCGCCTGGACCGAGAGGCCGGGCCCACCTTCGCTACCATTCACGTGCCGACCTCGTGCCGGCACTGCGAGCACCCGCATTGCATGAAGGACTGCCCGCCGGACGCGCTGAGCCGTACCAAGGAGGGCGAAGTCTTCATCAATCAGGAAACCTGCATAGGGTGCGGCAACTGCGAACGGAACTGCCCTTACGGCGTCATTCACATGTCGCAGCCGGCGGCGCCCAAACCGGGACTGCTGTCGTGGATCCTGTTTGGCGCCGGTCCAGGGCCCGGCAGGGCGCTTAAGGGCGACGGCGCCAAGAAGGCGGTCAAGTGCGATCTATGCATGGGCATCGATGGGGGCCCCGCATGCGTCCGTGCGTGCCCGACCGGCGCCGCCATGCGCGCGCATCCTCAACGTCTCTTCGATCTGATCAAGGAACGGGGCCGTTG
>CAZZLX010000052.1:0-12874 GCA_964655235.1 uncultured Rhizobium sp. | reverse complement strand
TGGAGCTGAAACGTCCAACGATCGGGAGAACACCATGACGCGCACGATCACGCTTGCAGCCCTGACCGCCGTCCTGCTCGGGACCGCCGCGCCGGTCGCGGCCCAGCAGAGGATCACCCTGCAATGGCAGACCGCGAACCTGACCGAGGCCCAGTACGAGCCGATCTGGAAGGAGACGATCGCCGCCTTCGAGAAGGCGAACCCGGCCATCAAGGTCGAGCCGGTGCTGGTGGCGCGCCGGGACCACTGGACCAAGTTCGTCGCCGCCGCCCAGGCGAAGCAGGCGCCCTGCATCGTCAGCGTCGACCTCACCACCGCCGCCTACGAAGGCTATCTCCGCCCGCTCGACGATCTCTGGGCGAGGGAGCCGGAGAGCTTCCGCGCCGCCTGGAGCGAGGACATGCTGAAGGCCGCGCGCTGGAAGGGGAAGCTCTACGGCATCCCCAACTGGGGCGGCATCTACGCCGAGGTCTACAACCGCGAGCTCGTCGAGAAGGCCGGGCTCGATCCCAAGAACCCGCCCAAGACCTGGGCCGAGTACCTCGCCTGGGCCAAGAAGCTGACCGGCCCCGACCAGTGGGCGACGGCCGTGCTCGGCGGCAAGACCGACACGACCACGCGCGTGCTGCTGACCTGGATCTACGGCAATGGCGGCGACGCGTTCAACGCCGACATGACCGAGGCGACCTTCGCCAAGAACCCGAAGAGCCTCGAGGCGATCAAGTTCTACATCGGCCTGTTCGCCAACGAGAAGGTGGCCGCGCCGGCACCGACCACGACGAACTACCTCGAGCAGACCGTGCTCTTCGCCCAGGGCAAGATCGCGACCATGCGCAACGCCTATTGGTCGATCGCCAAGGTCATCGGCGACAACCCGAAGATCGAGGGCAAGATGTTCGCAGCCCCCCTGCCTGCCCAGATCCCGAACGCACCGACGCTGGCGACGGTCGGCGCGCACTCGATCTCGGCGAGCTGCCAGCATCCGGAAGCGGCCTGGAGCTTCATCAAGTTCGACATGGACAAGAAGTGGGTGGTCGAGCGCGCGGTCAAGGCCAACTGGATGCCGCTCCGCCGCGACGTCGCCGACGATCCGGCGATCAAGGCCGATCCGATGCTGGCCGAGTTCGTCAGGATCGGCACCGTCGCCAAGTCCTACCCGCTGCCGCACCCGATCTGGGCCGACATCGCCACGAACGACATCGTCGACGCGGTCCAGAAGGCGCTGCTCGATCCGGCGAAGACCGAGGAGATCTTCAAGGACCTCGACACGCGGCTGACCAGGAAGCTGAAGGACATCTGAGTTGTGCCCCCTCTCCCGGCGCAGCCGGGGGAGGGTTGGGGTGGGGGCGAGCGAAGCGAGGAACGCACGTGCAAGATTCGGCGACTGACGACCTCGCGATGCTTCGCATCGCTCGCCCCCACCCTGCCCTCCCCCGCGTACGACGCGGGAGAGGGTTCCGAGGGGCGGCGCGACGACCAAGCGTCCCTGGACCGGGTACGGCCTCAAGCGCGAGCGCTGGCTCGGGCCGCTGTTCGTGGCACCGGTCCTGCTGTTCCTGGCCTGCGTCATCGTGCTGCCGCTGGCGCATGCGTTCTGGATCAGCCTGCATCGGACGCGCGGGCTCAGCGCCACCTTCATCGGGCTCGGCAATTACGTGCGCGTGCTCGAGGAGGAGGCGTTCTGGCACTCGCTCCGCGTCTCACTCGCCTTCACCTCGATCTCGGTCGTGCTTCACGTGCTGGCGGGCTTGGCGCTCGCGCTGATGCTCAACGAGATCCGCGTCGCCCGGACGGCGCTTCGCATCCTGTTCCTGACGCCGTGGATGGTCGCCTCCGCGGTCGGCGCCACCATCTGGCTCTGGCTCTTCGAGCCGCAGTTCGGCGTGCTCAACTACCTGATGGGTCTGGCGGGGCTGATCGACCGCCCGGTCGCCTGGCTCGGCGAGCCCCGGACCGCCTTCGCCGCGGTCACCGCGGTCGAGGTCTGGCGCGGCATCCCGTTCATCATGCTGCTGATGCTGGCGGGGCTGCAGACGATCCCCCAGGAGCAGTACGAGGCGGCGGCGATCGACGGCGCCGGCACCTTCCAGCGCTTCCGCTACGTCACGCTGCCGAACCTCAGATACCTGCTGGTGGTGGCCTCCACGCTCGACATTATCAACGTCGTCCGCCACTACGACATCATCGGCGTCATGACCGCGGGCGGGCCGGCGGGCGCGACCGAGGTCCTGCCGGCGCTCCTCTACAACACCGCCTTCCGCGCCAACCGCTTCGGCGAGGCGGCGGCGATCGGCGTGCTGCTGCTGGCGATGGTGCTGGCCTTCTCGATCGTCTACCTGCGCCTGACGCGCGTCGCGCGCGCCGACCAGCTCCGATGAGCTCGCGGCACCCGGCGGCGACGGCCGCGCTGTGGGCGGCGATCCTGGTTGCCGCGGTCGTCACCGTCTTCCCGTTCTATTGGATGCTGAACACGTCGCTCAAGCCGCCGAGCGAGGTGTTCCTGTCGCCGCCGACCTTCGTTTCCGAGAACTGGACGCTCGCCGCCTACGAGACGCTGCTTGGCGTCCGGCCCTTCGCCCGATACTTCCTCAACAGCCTGATCGTCTCGGCCGGCTCGACGATCCTCTCGGTGGTGCTGGCGGCGCTCGCCGCCTACGGCTTCACCCGCTTCCACATCCCCGGCGCCAACCTGCTGATTGTCTTCCTGCTGTTCACCAAGATGCTGCCGGAGACGCTGCTGATCATCCCCTATTTCCGGCTGATGTCGGAGCTGGGCCTGATCAACACCTATCTCGCGCTGATCCTGGCCTATTCCTCCTTCGCGCTTCCCTTCGCGGTCTGGATGCTGATCGGCTTCTTCCGCTCGATCCCGCGCGAGATCGACGAGGCCGCGATCGTGGACGGCGCCTCGCGCGTGACCGCGTTCTTCCGGGTGATCCTGCCGCTGGCGCGGCCGGGCCTCGTCGCGGTCGCGCTGTTCACCTTCCTGATCTCGTGGAACTCCTATGTCTGGGCGCTGGTCCTGACCACCGATCCCTCGATGTTCGTGCTCTCGGTCGGCATCGCCAACATGGTCGGCGAGTACCGGGTGCAGTGGAACGAGCTGATGGCCGCGGCGGTGATTGCCGCGGTGCCGGTCATGGTCCTCTACGCCTTCCTCGAGCGGCACCTCGTGAACGCAATCACCGCCGGTGCGGTCAAGGGCTGAGCCCGCTGGCGGGCCAGCCATAGGCCGTCTCCCTGAAGGCCCGGCCCTCGGCCTCGAAAACCGGCTCGGACCGTCCCAGGGGCTTCCCGCCGAGCTTCTCGTAGAAATCGAGCGCGGCGCGGTTGAAGTCGAATACCCAGATGACGACGGGAGACAAGCCAGCGGCCTCCAGCGTCTGGAAGGTATCGGCCATCAGCGCCCGGCCGAGGCCCCGCCCCTGGACCGGCTTCAGCAGATAGATCTTCTCGATCTCGCCCCGGTACCCGGGGACGCGCCCCTCCTCCCGGCCGAACCAGGCGAAGCCGACCGGCTCTCCGGCGTTGGTCTCGACGATCCGGGACCAGCGGTCGGGTGGCCGGCGCCTCAGGCGCCGTTGCCAGCTCGCCGGGTCATGGTTGGGGTTCTGCTCCATCCGATCCAGGACCGAGGCGGGCATCATCCCGGCATAGGTCTGGCGCCAGCCGGCGATCGACAGCCTGGACAGGGTGCCCGCGTCGGTCGGACCCGCCTCGCGCCAGGAAAATCCGGGGTATGACCCGGGCATACGTCAGGTCGCGGCAGCCGCCTGGACCACCGGGGGCTGGTCATACTCGGCCACGCCGAGGGCCTGTCTTTCCCTCACCATGGCCTGCACGATGGCCCTTCCTTCGCCTTCCAGGAACTCGATCTGGGCCTTGGACTGGGCCAGCATGTAACGGAGGGCGAAGCGCTGCCCCTCGGCCAGGTGGACACGGGAATAGCTTTGTAGGACCGACTGGGTTCCGCGGGCTTCGGCCAGCTTCTCGTCGGTAAGCCTGCGGAGTTCCGCGATCGGGAGAAGGTGGGCAAAGAACATCGCTACCAGGAACTCCGAGCGGAAAACGTCCCGCCCCCTGGTCTTCGCCAACGTGGTCGAAAGCCGCGTGCGGCCGATGTCGGTGATGCGGTAGCGCTTGCGGTCGGGGAAGCGGGCGTCGCCGGCGGCGAGCACCGTGGCCTCGCCCTCCTCGACCAGCTTGCCGAGCGCCGGGTAAATCGACCCGAAGCTAGCATTATAGAACGAACCAAAAACATCCTCGAGCGTCTGCTTGATCTCGTAGCCGGAGGCGTCTTGGAGGGACAGGACACCGAGGCAAAGGGTGCGGACATCCATATGACCGGTCTTCCATATCGCAACTCGATATATCATCGCAGGAGGCTATTTCCCTGTCAAGAAAATCATTGGGTTACAGCAGTTTTCTGAGGCTGGAGCGGAGCAGATTACCGTAAAGAATTGCTGCGCAATTGAGACAATTGCTTATCCACAGAACGCCTTACGCGGTATGACCGGCGCGGCTGGCCGGTCGCTCTCGCAACCGCGAAAAGCCTCTGCCATACTCCGGGCCAGCGAGAAGAGACGCCGGGGGATGGTCATGGCTGAAGTCGCGATCGGCATCGTCGGGGCCGCCGGCCGGATGGGCCAGATGCTGATCAAGCAGGTCGGCGAGACCCCGGGCGCCAAGGTGGTCGCGGCCTCCGAGGCTCCCAACGGGGCATCGGTCGGCAAGGACGCGGGCGAACTGGCCGGGGTCGGCCGGTTGGGGGTCCCTATCTCGGGATCGCCGGACCTGGTCTTCGAGCGATCTCGGGTCGTGATCGACTTCACCGTGCCCAAGGCGACCGTCGCCCATGTCGAGCTGGCCGCCGAGCGGGGCACGGCCATGGTGATCGGGACCACCGGCCTCTCGGCCGAGGAGGGCGCCCGGATCAAGGCGGCGGCGGCCAAGGCCCCGATCATGTGGGCCGACAACATGAGCGTCGGCGTGACCCTGCTGGCCGAGCTGGTCCGCAAGGTGGCCGCGACCCTGGACCCGGCCTACGACATCGAGATCGTCGAGATGCATCACCGGCACAAGGTCGACGCCCCGTCGGGCACCGCCCTGCTGCTGGGCCGCGCCGCCGCCGCCGGGCGCAACGTCGACCTCGCCAAGGTCTCGGCCCGCGGGCGCGACGGCATCACCGGCGCCCGCAAGGCGGGCGACATCGGCTTCGCGAGCCTTCGCGGCGGCGACGTGGTCGGCGACCACACGGTGGTCTTCGCCGCCCAGGGCGAGCGGCTCGAGCTCGGCCACCGCGCCTCCTCGCGCCAGCTCTTCGCCCAGGGCGCGGTCCGCGCTGCCCTCTGGGTCGCCGATCGCGGTCCCGGTCTGTACTCGATGAAAGACGTGCTCGGCCTCACCACCTGAGAGCGACCCCCAGCGACGTCGAGCCCCCGATGTCACATCTGCCAGCCCCCATCGCCGCCTCCGCGTCGCTCCGCGACGGCGCCCGGATCGTGCTGCGCGCGGTCGGGCCCGACGACCGCGCCTGCATCGCCCGCGGCTTCGAACGCCTGTCGGCGGCCTCCAGGCTCAGCCGGTTCCTGATGCCGATGCAGCGGCTCGACGGGCCGATGCTGGATTACCTGACCGCGATCGACGGAAGCCGCCACCTCGCGGTCGCCGCCTCGACCGACGACGTCGAGCCGGTCGGCCTCGCCCGCTGCGTCCGCCTGGACGGCGAGCCGGACGTGGCCGAGATCGCGGTGACGGTGATGGACCCCTGGCAGCGCCGCGGCGTGGCGCCGGTGCTGGTGAGCCAGCTCGCGCGCTGGGCCGACGCGGTCGCGATCCGCAGGTTCCGCGCGCTGTTCGGCTACGACAACCGGGCGATCACCAGGCTGATCGGCGGCGCCGGCATCGCGCTGGTGCCCGACGGCAGCGGCATGCTGCGGGCCGACATCGAGGTCGGCCAGATCCTCAAATTCGCGGCGCCCGCCAGCGCCTGAGCGCCGAGCGCAGCGCGTCCGCCACCTCGACCCGTTCGGCGGGCGGCAGGAACTGGCCGATCGCGAGGCTGCGCCCGTGGGTCGTCAGCAGCAGCTTGCTGTCGGGGCGCGGGGGATCGTCGACATCGACGCGCAGCCAGTTCGGCTGGAAGCTCCAATGCTCCTTGCGGCCGTCGATCGCGTGGCGGTCGACCGTGAGCTCGGTCTCCGACAGCCGCACGCGCTCGCTCTCGCGCGCCGCCCGGTTGTTCAGCCGGAACGCCACATAGAGCAGAGCCACGTCGAGCCCTAGGAACCCCGTCACCGGCCACGCGCCAAGGCTCAAGAAGACGACGCCGAGCCCGAAGCTCGGCACCGCGGCGATGGCGAGCACGACCGCGAGCCCGCGGCGGGTCAGGCTGCGGTGCGGCCGGAGCCAGGCGTCGAAGTAGAGGGCGGTCGACATCTTGCGTATATGGGAGCCCAGGCCGCCTGGGCCATCAAGAAGAAATGCGGGCGCGGACGTCTCGATCGCAGCGAAGCCTGCCGACCGCCTCAGGTCCCGGACGAGAACAGGAACGCGACGGCGCCCACCGCGAATCCGCCGATGACGGCGAACTGCCAATCCCCGAGATGCAGCGGTGCCAGGTGGAGCGCATCCGAAATACCGGAGATCTGGACAAAAGCCACGACGGACACCAGGGCCAGCGAAACGACGGCTGCGGCGGTCCGTGTACGCAGGCGGCTCATGGCTGCGGTGATCATCGCGCTTGCGACGATCAGTACCGCCAAGGCCATTGCCCTCGCGTGAGGGACATTGTTGTCCTCGCCGAGGTTGCGGACGTATCCGAAGATGACCAGGCCCGCGGTCATCCCACCGATGAGGACGGTGAGCGACCACTCCTTCCAGCCGAACAGGCGCGGCCTTGTCATCGGGGGCACGCGTTCGAGCGAGGCAGAAGGCAGCTGCTGGAACACCAGGAGCGCGGTCGGATGGATGATCAGCTCGAGCCAGACGATGTGCGGCGGAAGATAGAGCAGCGGATACCCGAGGAAGGGCAGGAGCGCGGCAGTCGCGACAAGCGGAATATGGATCATCAGCAAGTAGGCGAAGCTGAGACGCAGGTTGCTGAGGAGCTGCCGCCCCTCGGCGATCGCGCGCACGATCGTGCGGAAATTGTCGTCGAGCAGGACGATGGAAGCGACCTCGCGCGCGGTCCGCGTGCCCCACTCTCCCATCGCGATCCCGATATCGGCGGCCTGGAGCGCGGGCACGTCGTTGACCCCGTCGCCGGTGACGGCGACGATCTCGCCGCCGCTCTGCAGCGCCCGGACGAGATCGAGCTTCATCGCCGGCATCGCGCGCGCGACCACGTCGACGTCGTCGAGCGCGTTTCCCGCGATCGTCGCGGCGAGGTCCTCGCCGCGGATGACGCGCGGTGCGCCGTCGCCGATGCCGAGATCGACGGCGATCGCCCGCGCCGTCGCCGGATGATCGCCGGTGATCATGAGGACCCGGATGCCGGCGCCCAGGGCCTGCGCCACCGCCTCGGCCACGCCCGGGCGCACCGGGTCCTCGAAGGCGAGGAGGCCGCGCAGCACATATCCGCTCCCGGGCTCGTCGCCGCTCCAGACGGCGGCGTCGAGCTCGCGATCGGCGCAGGCAATGACCTTGTGTCCCGAGGCGGCGAGCTCCTGCGCCCGTGCCTGCCAGTGCCGACGCTCCGCCTCGTTGGGTGCGGATAAATCGAGGATCGTCTCGGGTGCGCCCTTCACGGCGCAGAAGAGCCCCCCCGACGCCAGTCGCCGGACCGAGGTCTCCCGGCGACGATCCTCGGTGAACGGAAACGTCGCGACCAATGACCCGTCCGTCGGGGAGAGAGGCACCGAGGCGAGGATGGCGCGGTCGAGTGGATCTGCGCTGGCGGCGCGCGAGGCGAGGGCGGCGATGCGGCGCACCTCCGCCTCGCTTTCCCCGGCCCGTGAGATTGCGTGCGCGAGGCGGAGGCGGCCTTCGGTCAGCGTGCCGGTCTTGTCGGAACAGATGCAGGTGACGCGGCCGATATGCTCGACGACGACGGCACGCCGCACGAGCGCCTGTCGTCGGGCGAGGCGATAGACGCCGACGCCGAGAAAGAAAGTGAAGACGACGGGGAACTCCTCCGGCAGCGCCGCCACCGCCAGCGTCATCGCACTCACAAGCGCATCGACCAGGCCGCGGCCCTGGGCGTATCGCGTCACGGCGAGCCCGAGGCAGACGACCGATGCTACGGCGACGAGCGCGAGGACCAGCGTAGCGATGGCCCGCTGCAGAGGCGTGCGGTCGGAGGTACCGATCCGCGCGCTGCGTACGATCTGGCCATAGAGCGTCTCGCCGGCAGTGAACAGCACGCAGAGCCGCGCCTCGCCCGTGAGCAGCCGCGTGCCGGCGAGGCCCCAATGGACATCGTCGACCTGCGCGCGTTCGGCGATGCCGGGGGGGCCGGCAGTTGCCGCCTTGCGCACCGGCATCGCCTCGCCGGTCAGCGAGGACTCGTCGACCTGCAGGTCGCGCCCGGCGAGGATGAGCCCGTCGGCCGGAAAGGGCTCGCCCTCGCCGACGACCACCAGATCGCCCGGCACCAGCGCTTCCGACGGCACGACGCGCTCGACCCCGTCGCGCACGACCCGGGCCGTCGTCGCCAGGCGGCCGGCGAAGCCTTCGGTCGATGCCTGCGTGCGCCGATGCAGGTAGGCATCCATGCCGACGATCGGGGCGAGCGCGAGCGCGAGCACCGCCGCTTCCGCCGTGTCTCCCGCCCAGACGAACAGCAGCGAGGTCGCAACCAGGAACCAGATCATCGGATCGGAGACCGTGCGACGGAGGATATCGATCCACCCGCGCGACAGCGCATCGACGATGGCGTTCGCGCCGTAGCGCGCCCGCCGCGACGCGACCTCGGCCTCGGTCAGGCCGTGCGCGAGATCGGACAGCTCCTGGAGACGCTCGCCGGGCAGCGGCCGCAGCATTCGGAGACCCGCTTCAGCCTGAGCCGACGGATCGCGTCACGTGCCGCGGACGATCAGCACCGAGCACTTGGCGTGACGGACCACCTTCTCGGCGTTGGAGCCGATCAGGAAATCGGTCATGCGCGGGCGATGCGCGGCCATCACGATGAGATCGGCGCCGCGCTCCGCGGCGGTGTGCAGGATCTCCTTATAGATGTCGCCGCGCGCGACGCCGGAGGTCCAGGTCACCTCTGCCGGCATTGTCCGCTCGAGAAGGGCCCGTAGCTCGCCCTCGGCCTTGACCACGACCTCGTCGAAGGTCGCGGCGGCGAAGCGATAGTGCTCGATCGCCACCATGTCAGGGAGCACGGTCAGCGCATGCACGGGGCAGGCGTTCGACCGTGCCATGGCGGCCGCGGTCGCGAGGTGCTTCAGCGACGCCGGCGACTCCCAGAGGTCGACGGGCAGCAGGATCGATTTAAAGGTCGCGGGTGCACTCACGTTGGATACCCTTCTAGAGCGGGTTCGGGAGCATCCTCCCAAAATGCCCGGAGCTTGGCGACTTGTTTCGAGGGTTGCCGCTCAGTCGTTCCTGCCCCGCACCTGGCGCCACGCGGACTTGATCGCCTCCGCGGTCTTCACCGCATCGGCTTCGGTGGTGGCGTGATTGCTGACCGAGATCCGCATCATCCACCTGTCGCGCCACTTCGATCCGCCGGCGAAGGCGATGCCGTCCTTCTGCAGCTCCGCGATGGTCGCGAGCGTCTTCTGGTCGTCGTCGCCGAAGCGCAGCACCGCCTGGTTCAGCACGACCTCGTTGAGCACGGCGATGCCCGGCTCCTCGGCCGCTTCGTCCGCGATCAGCTTCGCGAGCCGGCAGTGGCGCTCGACCATCTCCGATATGCCGGCGCGGCCGAAATGCTTGAGCAGCGTCCAGGTCGCGAAGCCCCGCGCGCGGCGAGAGAGCTCGGGCACGTAATGCGTGGGATCGCGCTCGCCTTCGGCGACCGGCGGCAGATAGCTGGCGCCGAACGCCATCGCGCGGCGATGCGCCTCCGGATCGCGCACGATCGCAAAGCCGCAGTCGTAAGGCGTCTGCAGCCATTTGTGACCGTCGGTCGCCCAGGAGTCGCAGAGCGCGACGCCCTTGGTCAGATGCGCGCGCGCCGGCGCCGCATTGCCCCAGAGGCCGAAGGCGCCGTCGACATGCACCCAGGCGCCGTGACGCTTGGCGATCGGCACGATCTCGTCGAAGGGATCGGAGGCGCCGGTGTTGATCTGCCCCGACTGCGCCATGACGATAGACGGCCCGATACCGGCATCGAGCGCTTTCGCGAGCGCGTCGGGCCGCATGCGCCCTTGGGCGTCGGTCGCGATCCTGAGCACACGCTCGTGGCCCAAGCCCAGAAACTGCAGCGCCGACATCGCCGAGATATGCACGTCCTCGCCGACCGCGACGCGGATCTCCGGCGCGCCGAAGAGTCCCTTGGCCTCGACGTCCCAGCCGAGACGCCGCAGCACCTCGCTGCGAGCGGCGGCGAGGCCGACGAAGTTCGCCATCGTGGCCCCGGTGCAGAAGCCGACCGACGATCCCTCGGGCAATCCGAGAATATCGACGAGCCATTTCCCCGCGACCGTCTCGGCCGCCGAGGCCGCCGGCGCCGCCATGTGGTTGCCGACATTCTGTCCCCAGGCCGAAACCAGCCAGTCCGCAGCGACGCCCGCCGGATGCGACCCGCCGATCACCCAGCCGTAGAAGCGCGGCCCCGTCATCGCATGAAGTCCGCCGTCGGAGAGACGGATCATCTCCTCCAGCACCGCGTCGGAAGGTGTGCCCGACTCCGGCGTCGGCGCGGCCCACTTAGCGAGCGCCTCGCCGTAGCTCATGTCCGGCCGCTGCGCGCGCTCCGCGATGCCGCGCCGGAACGCGAGCGCCTCGTCCGCCGCGCGGCGGAGCAAGATCCCGGGATCCTCGATACGATTGTCGGTCATGGCGCAGGTCCGCGGTTGCAGGCCCACAAAGCTAGCCGATCACTTGCCGCGAGCCTATGTCGACAGGGGTCCGAGGGACTCGACCGGACCTCCGTCGCGGCCAGGGCGCCCCAGCGCTCAAGCGTCGCATTGGATCGGCATGCGAATTTGGTCACCCTTGCCGGAGTTTTCCATCGAGGCCGATCGACAGGAGGCAAGCCGACCATGTCCGAGCATCTTTCGCCCGCCGAAGTCGCCCGCTACGAGCGCGAGGGTTATCTCTTCCCCTACGAGGTGATGAGCGCCGCCGAGACAGCAGAGGCACGCCGCCGGATCGAGGCTTTCGAGCGCAAGCTGGGCGGCCCGCTGCCGAAGGAGCTCCGCCACAAGCCGCACCTCTACTCGTCGACCATCGACGCGATCGTACGCTCGCCCCGCATTCTCGACCGCGTCGAGTCGCTGCTCGGACCGGACATCCTGTGCTGGGAGTCGGTGCTGTTCATCAAGGAGGCGAAGGATCCCGCCTTCATCTCGTGGCACCAGGACGTGACTTACTGGGGTCTCGAGCCCTACGACATCCTGACGGCGTGGGTCGCGCTTTCGCCCTCTACGCGCGCAAGCGGATGCATGCGCGTCCTTCCCGGATCGCATGTCGGGGCCATCGCGCCGCATAAGGACACGTTCGCACCCAACAACATGCTGTCACGCGGACAGGAGATCCAGGTCGAGGTCGACGAGAAGAAGGTGGTCGATCTGGAGCTGCCGCCGGGATCGATGTCGCTGCACCATGTCAAGATCGCGCACGGCTCGGACCCCAACACCGCCGACGACCGGCGCATCGGCCTCGCGATCCGCTACATCCCCGCCCATGTCCGCCAGGTGGCCGGCGCCACCGATACGGCGACACTGGTGCGCGGCGTGGACCGCCACCGTCACTTCGTGGCGGAGCCGCGCGCCAAGGACGACTTCTCCGAAGCCGGTCTCGCCGCCCAGGACCGCCTGCGCAAGGAGCGCATGGAGATCCTGATGCGGCCGATGGACAGGGGCGCCGCTACCCCAGCGACTTGACGAAGTTGGGCAGCCACATCGCCACCTCGGGGAAGAGAAGAACGATCAGCAGGCCGATTATCTGGAGGCCGATGAAGGGCACCAGCGAGCGGAAGATGTGGTCGAGGCTGATCTCGGGCGGGGTCACCGATTTCAGGTAGAAGGCGGCCTGCCCGAACGGCGGCGACAGATAGCCCACCTGCATGTTCATGTTGAACAGAACGCCGAACCAGATGAGGTCGAAGCCGAGCGCCTGAATCGTGGGCGCGAAGATAGGCATGGTCAGCAGCATGATGGAGAACCAGTCCATGAAGCAGCCGAGCATGAGCAGGATGCCCATCATGACCAGGACCACGCCGAGGGGCGGCAGCGGCAGACCCGTCATCAGGGTCTTCAGATAGGTGATGCCGCCGAGCAGGTTGTAGACGCAGACCATGGCGTTGGCGCCGATCGTCAGCCAGATCAGCAGGCCGCAGGTCGACATCGTCGTGTAGAGGGACTCGGTGACCATCCTGACGTTGAGCGTGCGCCGGATCGCGGCCGAGATCATGACGCCGGCGACGCCGAGCGCCGCCGCCTCGCTGACCGAGGCCAGCCCAGTGTAGATGCTGCCCAGCACCGAGAAGATGATGAACAGCGGCAGCAGAACCTTCTTGAGCGCTGCCAGCTTCTGCGAGAACGGGATGTTGCGGACCTCGGGCGGCGCCGGCGGTCCCAGGCTCGGGTCGATCGCGCAGCGCACCAGCACGTACACCATGTAGATGCCCGCCAGCATCAGCGGAAACGCCGCGGCAAACATGAGCCATGCGTCGAGCGTGAACTCGCCGACCGCGTAATAGCCGACGCCGCGCGCCATGCATAACAGCAGCAGCATCGCCGAGGTGGTGGCGCGGAAG
>CAZZLX010000051.1:0-12947 GCA_964655235.1 uncultured Rhizobium sp. | reverse complement strand
AGACCGGCCTCGTGACGATGCCGCCGGTGGTGGCGAAGGTCGAGAGGCCCTCGACGATCTCCCAGTTGCTCTCCCTGGCGCGGCGGCGGAGCGCCATCATCGGACCGGAGTAGAGCGTCGGGTGGTCCGGGTGCGCGCCGGGTGCCGCGTAGAAATTGCCCTCGAAGGCGTCGCGTCCGCAGAGGATGGGCGAGAAGGTGTTGGTCTCGCTGCCGAGGCACGCCGTGAACACCTTCATCGACCGGTCTCCATTCTTCGGGTCTCTCCGCAATCATCGCATATACGGCGCCACCGGCGAGAGGGTACGAGCGCCCGTTCCGCTCGACGAAATCGGCGCTTCTTGACTTGAAACGGCCGGCGGAGAACGCTGGCGCAGCGTCGGCGGCGGGGGAACGGACGATGCGGGTGTTCGCGGCGGCCTTGTCGACCGAGTCCAACACCTTCTCGCCGATCCCGACGGATCTCGAGAGCTTCACCGGAAATCGCTATTTCCGGCCGGGCGAGCACCCCGATCACCCGACCAACACCTCGTCCGCGGTTCTGGTCGTCGGACGGCGACGTGCCCGACAGGATGGCTACGCCCTGATCGAGGGCACGGTCACCGGCGCCGCGCCGTCGGGAACCACCAGCCGCGCAGGTTATGAAATGCTCCGCGACGAGATCCTGGGCCAGCTCGCCAAGGCGCTTCCGGTCGACGCAGTCGCGCTGGGCCTGCACGGCGCCATGGTCGCGCATGGCTATGACGACTGCGAGGGCGACCTGCTCGCCCGCGCCCGTGCGCTGGCAGGACCGAAAGCCGCGATCGGCGCCACCCTCGATCCCCATTGCCACATGACGCGGGCGATGCTGGCCTCGGCCGACGTCCTCATCTGCTACAAGGAATTCCCGCACACCGACTTCGTCGAACGCGCCGAGGAGCTGGTGACGCTGCTGCTGGCGACCGCCCGCGGCGAGATTCGCCCGGCAATGTCGGTCTGGGACTGCCGGATGATCGACACCTTCATGACCAGCCGCCAGCCGATGCGAGGTTTCGTCGACCGGATCGGTGCGCTCGAAGGTAAGAACGGCGTGCTGTCGGTCTCGGTCGTGCATGGCTTCTCCGCCGCCGATGTCCCGCATCTCGGCGCCAAGATGCTGGTCATCACCGACAACCGAAAAGCCGAGGGCGATGCGCTGGCGGAAAGGCTGGGGCGCGAACTCTACGGCCTGCGCGGTCAGGGCGCGCCGGAGCACCTGACGCCGGACCAGGGGCTCGACCGGGCGCTTGCGACGACGGGGGGCCCGATCGTGCTGGCCGATCGCTGGGACAATCCCGGAGGCGGCGTCGCGGGCGACTCGACGGTGATCCTCCAGCGGATGCTGGCCCGCGGCGTCACCAACGCCGCGGTCGGCGCCTTGTGGGACCCGGTCGCCGTGCGTTTCTGCCACGGCGCCGGCGAAGGCGCCAGGCTCTGGCTCCGGTTCGGCGGCAAGGCAGCGCCGACATCGGGCGCCCCGGTCGATGCCGAGGTCGAGGTCACGAAGGTGGTGAAGGGCGCGACGCAGAGCTTCGCCTCGAGCGTGGTCGAGATCGGCGATGCCGCCGCGATCCGCGTCGCCGGGATCGACGTGGTGCTGGAAACCACGCGGGCCCAGACCTTCCACCCGAGCCTGTTCCGCAACCTCGGCATCGAGCCGGCCGACCGCAAGATCGTCGTGGTCAAGTCCAGCAACCATTTCCACGCCGGCTTCGCCCCGATCGCCAGGGACATCCTCTACATCGATTCCGGTGGCCCCTATCCGAGCGATCCGCGACGGGTCCGGTACACGCGCATCCCTAGACCGATCTGGCCGATCGACCCGCACCCGCACGGCCCGGAGACTTGAACGTCGCAACCCCGAACAACCACAACAAAGCGGAGGATCAAGGCATGAAGTGCTTAACCAAGGCCGCCCTCGCCGCGGCGCTTCTGTTCGGCGGCAGCACGACATCCTCGGCCGAGACCGTGCTGCGCGCCATGATGCACGCCGAGCTCAAGAGCATCGATCCCTTCTGGACCACGGCGACTATCACCAAGCACCACGGCCATATGGTCTATGACCAGCTCTTTGCCATCGACGACAAGAGCCTACCGCAGCCGCAGATGGTCCAGGACTTCACCATCAGCCCGGACAAGCTGGTCTACACCTTCGTGCTGCGCGACGGGCTCAAGTGGCACGACGGGCAGCCCGTCACCGCCGAGGACGTCGTCGCTTCGATCAAGCGCTGGGGCGTCAAGGACGCGGCCGGGCAGATGATGGTCCGCTTCACCAAAGAGCTGGCGGCGGTCGACGCAAAGACGGTCCGGCTGTCGCTTTCGGAACCCTTCGGCCTGGTGATCGACGCCCTGGCGCAGCCGACGGCGACGCCAGCCTTCATCATGCCGAAGCGCGTCGCGGCGACCGACGCCAACACCCAGATCGACGATCCGATCGGCTCGGGTCCCTTCCGCATGGCGAAGGATCAGTGGGTACCCGGCTCGCGCACGGTCTACGTCAAGAACGCCGGGTACGTGCCGCGGTCCGATCCGCCTCGTGGCGCCGCCGGCGCCCACGTCGTCAAGGTGGACAAGGTGGAATGGACCGTGCTGCCCGACGCGCAGACCGCGGTCGCCGCCCTCGGCCGGGGCGAGATTGACTTCTACGAAGGCATCGCCGCCGACTTCCTGCCGGTGCTCCGACGGTCGCCCGGGGTCAAGGTCGAGACGCTGAGTCCGCTCGGCTCGGCCGGCATCATGCGGCTGAACCATCTGCACCCGCCGTTCGACAATCCGGCGATCCGCCGGGCGGTCATGTGGCTGGTCAACCAGCGCGAGATCCTCGGCGCCGCGATCGGCGACCCTGCCCGCTATACCATCTGCGGCGCGATCCTGGTCTGCGGCTCGCCGATGGGCAGCGAGGCCGGCGCCGAGGCGCTGACGGCCGACCTGCCCGAAGCCGAGCGGATCGCCCGCGCCAGGAAGGCGCTGGCCGATGCCGGCTACAAGGGCGAGCCCGTCATCCTGCTGCACTCTGCAGACCATGCGGTCTTCCATCCGGTGGCCACCGTGCTCGAGGGCTGGCTGAAAAAGGGCGGCGTCAACGTGCAGCTCGCCACATCGGACTGGGGCACGGTCATTACGCGCCGCAACCGCAAGGAGGTCGGCCCGTCGGGCTGGCACATCTTCCTGACCTCGGGCGGCGGCCTAGTGGCGTCGAACCCCGCCTTCCACATCCCGATGTCGGCCGCCTGCGACAAGGCATGGTTCGGCTGGCCCTGCGACGAGACGATGGAGAAGCTGAGGCTCGACTGGGTGCGGGCACCGACGCTAGAGGCCCGGAAGGCGGTCGCCGTCGACATCCAGAAGCGGTCTATGGAGATCGTCCAGTACATCCCGTACGGCCAGTGGCAGACGCCCGTCGCCTTCCGCGACAACATCAAGGGCATTCTCGCGGTGCCGGAGTCGATGGTCTTCTGGAACATCGAGAAGATGTGACGAAAACGGGGCGGCGACTCAGGCCGTCGCCCCGTCTCCGTCCAGCACAAGCAGCGACTCGCGTGCGAAGCCGACCTTGACCCGGGTACCCCGCCCGGGTGGCGCCACCGTCGGCTTGTTAAAGGTGTCGAGCGACACGGCGTTTTCGCCGAAGCGCACCCGGATACGCACCACCGATCCCAGGAAGCTGACCTCCTCGACCGTTCCCTGGAGCGCGTTGCCGTCTGCCACGCCGGCGGTGAGCCAGACAGCCTCCGGGCGCAGCGCCACGGAACGGAACTGTCCCGGGGCGGCGTCGGAAAGTGGGGTCGCGGTGGCGATCGGCTGATCGTCCACGGTCAGCCTTCCGGCGGCATCGATCACGCGGGCCTTCATGACGTTGAGCGTGCCGACGAAGGAGGCGACGAAGCCGGTGCGCGGGTAGTTGTAGATCTCGAAAGGCGTCCCCACCTGCTCCATCCGGCCATGGCTCATCACCACGATGCGGTCGGAGATCGACAGCGCCTCCTCCTGGTCGTGCGTGACGTAGATCGCAGTGATGCCCAGCTCGCGCTGGATGGCGCGTATCTCCTGGCGCAGCGAGACGCGGATCTTCGCGTCCAGCGCCGAAAGCGGCTCGTCCAGCAGCAGCAGCTTGGGCTTGATCGCGAGCGCGCGGGCGAGCGCCACACGCTGCTGCTGGCCACCCGATAGCTGGTAGGGATAGCGCTGACCGAGCTGCGGAAGCTTGATCAGTGCCAGCATCTCCTCGACGCGCGACTTGATCTCGGCCGCCGGTCGGCTCGCGACCTTAAGACCGAAGCCGACATTGTCGGCTATGGTCATGTTCGGGAACAGCGCGTAGGACTGAAACACCATGCCGACATCGCGCTGGTTCGGCTTGGCCAGGGTCACGTCCTTGCCGTCGATGCGGATCGCGCCCGCGGTCGGCGTCTCGAAGCCTGCCACCATGCGCAGCGTCGTGGTCTTGCCGCATCCCGAGGGGCCGAGGAAGGAGATGAACTCTCCCCTCTCGACCGCCAGGTTGAAGTCTTCGACCACGTTGAGCTGTCCGAAGGACTTCCGCAGATGCTCGATCTCGAGAAATGCCATCCGGGCTCCTTACGGGGTCTTTGGCGCCTGGCCGCGCGATCCGCGACCGACGACGTTGATGAGCCCCATGCAGGCCCAGGTGACGCCGAAGGCGATGATCGCCAGGGCCGAGGGCTCGTAGGCGCGATTGGCGCCGATCAGCTGCAGATACGGCCCGAAGGCCGGGCGGTCGAGCAGCGCCGCGAGCGTGAACTCGCCGATCACGATCGCGAAGGTTAGGAAGGCGCCGCTCAGCACGGCGACGCGCACGTTCGGCAGGATCACGCGGAACAGGATCGTCGGCCAGCCGGCGCCCAGGCTCTGGGCCGCCTCGGTCAGCGTGCGCACGTCGATGGCGCGGAGTCCGTTGTCGACGGCGCGGTACATGTAGGGCAGCGCCAGCGTGACATAGCCGAAGGTCAGGAGGAGATCGGTCAGGCGCTCGCTCGACGTCATCGGCAGCCATGACTCGCTGTTGTACATGCGGAGATAGCCGAAGACGAGAACGATGGCCGGGATCACGAGTGGCAGCAGCGTGATGAATTCGATCACCGGACGAAGGCGCGGCAAGCGCAGGTTCACCCAGTAGGCGGTCGGCACCACCAGCAATACGCCGACGACGATGGTCGCGAACGCCAGCGCGGTCGAGTAGCCGAAGGTCGCCTGGAAGCGCGGATCGGCCAGCACCACCGCATAGGCATCGAAGCTGTACTCGCCGCGACGCATGCGGAGCGAGAACTCGAACGTCGCGATCAGCGGCACGAGGAAATACAGCGTGCCGAGGGTCAGCGCGATCCAGGGGCCGAGCACGGCGCGCTTCATCGCTGCCACCGCTCGCTACGGGCGCGCAGCCAGATGTAGGCGACGTTCGAGGCGCCGGTGATCACGATCATACCCAGCGCCAGCGCATAGCCCAGGTTCTGGTCGTGCAGCACGTCGCCGCGGATCTGCGCGAACAGCAGGATGGTGACGATGTTGAGCGAGCTGCCGGTCAGGCCGTAGGCGGTCGCGATCGCGCCGAAGGCATTGGCGAACAGCAGCAGCGTGGTTCCAAGCAGGCTCGGTCCCAGCACGGGCAGCGCGATGTAGCGCCAGTACTGCCAATTGGTGGCGCCCAGGATGGTCGAGGCCTCGCGCCACTCGCGCTTCAGTCCGTCGATCGCCGGCGCCATGATCAGGATCATCAGCGGGATCTGGAAATAGAGATAGGTCAGCACCAGACCCCAGAAGCTCAGCAGGTTGAAGCCGGTCTGGTAGATGTTGAAGTCGAAGTACTTGGTCAGCAGCACGGTGACGAGCCCAGTGCGCCCGAGTGTCGCCAGGAACGCGAAAGCGAGCGGCACGCCGGCGAAGTTGGAGGCGACGCCGGAGAAGGTCATCAGGGTCGGGCGGATCCAGCCCGGCACGCCGCCGGCGATCGCCGCATAGGCGATCAGGAAGCCGAAGAAGCCGCCGACGATCGCCGAGGCGGCGCTGACCTTGATGCTGATCCAGTAGGCGGCGACGATCGAGGGTTGGCTCAGGTTCGCGATGTTCCGGAACGTGAAGTGCCCTTCGGCGTCCTGGAACGCGCCGATGACCAGGAAGGCGGTCGGCAGGACCAGGAACAGGATCGCGAACAGGAAGAACGGGACGACGCCCAGCCAATCCCAGGAGAGCCGGCTCATGGAGAAGCCGGGCGCGCGGGAGGAAAGGGCCTGGGGCGAGGCGGGCTGGGTCATCTAGGCGGACGGCGCGGGCCCTTCGAGATCAGGAGCCCGCGCCGGAAAGCGTGCGCTACTTCACATTGGCGCCGACGACGGCGTCCCACTGCTTGGTGATGACTTCCTTGGACGCGTTCTGCTGGTCGAGCGTCGGGAAGGCAGCCTTCTCGTAAGCCTCGGCAGGCGGCAGCTTGGCCAGCAGGTCGGCCGGGATCTTCTTGTTCTTGGCGAGATCGTTGAAGCGGATCGGGTGGCAATAGCCCTTGAGCCACGCGATCTGGCCCTCGTCGGAGTAGAGATGCTCCATCCAGAGCTTCGCCGCGTTCGGATGCGGCGCGAAGGCGCTGATCGCCTGCACATAGACGCCGGCGACGACCCCCGACTTCGGCACCACGACCTCGACCTTGGGGTTGCCCTTCAGGGTGTCGCGGTCCGAAAGCGCGTTGTAGTCCCAGCGGATCACGATCGGCGTCGCACCCTGGGCGAGCGAGGCGGCCTTGCCGATGACGGGCACGAAGTTGCCGTTCTTGTTCATCTCGGCGAAGTACTTGAGACCCGCCTCACCGGCCTTCGCCGGATCGTTGCCGCCGAGCGCGAGGCCAGCCGCATAGACCGCCTGGATCGCCTGGTTGGAAGCGCGCGGATCGCCGGCGAGGGCGACCGAGTTCTTGTAGGCCGGCTTCAGGAGGTCCGACCAGTCGCGCGGGATCTCCTTGATGATGTCGGCATTCACCTGGAACGACAGCACGCCGTAGTAGTCGCCGTACCAGTAGCCCTCCGGATCCTTGGCATCGTCCGGGATCGAGGCCCAGGTGGCGACCTTGTAGGGCTGCAGCAGCCCATCCTTCTTCGCCGACGGACCGAAGGCGAGGCCGACGTCGATCACGTCCGGCGCCTGCGGGCCCTTGTTGTTGCGGTTGGCCTTGATCGCCTCGATCTCGTCCGCCGAGCCCGCATCCGGATTGAGCTCGTTGACGCGGATGCCGTACTTGGCCTTGAAGCTGGCGATCAGCTCGCCGTAGCCGCACCAGTCGTGCGGCAGCGCGATCGTCGTCAGCATGCCCTCGGCTTTCGCATCGGCGATCAGCTTGTCCATCTGCGCTTGAGCGCCCGTGGACATCGCGACTGCGACGAGCGCCGAAACCGACAGCACTTTCAGCATCGACTTCATTTGGTACCTCCCCTTCGCTGGCTGGGCTGCCAGTCTATGAGCTAATTTGGCATTTATGATACGAGCAAAATGACAGTTGCATGACAACGGCTATTCGTCGCTCGGTCCATCACGATTGCCGAGGCTTGGCGTCCACGGCGGTCAGGTACACGACAAGACCGGCCGCCAGGCAGGCCGCGATCGCAGCGAAAGCAAGGCGATAGGCGATCTCGGGCCTAGGTTCGGCGTCACCCGAGACGGCACCAATGATTAGCCCGGTCAGAATCGGCAGAAGCGCGCTGCCGCTCACCTGCGCGATGTTGACCGTCGTGACCCCTCGCCCGGCCAGATGGTCGGGAAACAGGCTGCGCCCATGGGCGACGACGATCAAGCTGTAGGAGGTGACGCCGCAGAGGAGCACGAGCAGCAAGATCGCCGCGGATAGCGGCATCGCCGGTACCAGTGCCAGGATCGATAGCACGGAAACCGTACCGGCACCGCCGGCGATCACGATCCATTTCCGCGTATTGAAGATGCGGTCCAGCGGACCGAAGGCGAGGATTCCCACGACCTGGGCCGCCGCCATCGCCAGCAGCACGTTGCCGCGCGCGACCGCGTCGAGCCCGTGCACGTCGCGAAGGTACGGCCCGCCCCACAGCCCCAGCACCGTGGCCATGCTCGCGTAGATGAAGGTATGCACCGCCAGGATCTTCGGCAGCCCCGGCGTGCGCCAGACGGCTCGAAGTCCGCGCAGGATATCGCCCAAGGTCTCCGGTTTCCGCGGTGTCGCCGCTCGACCCGGTGGATCATCGGTGATCTGCCAGAGGAACACGAGCGCGAGCGCGGCGGTCAGGAAGGCCGCGATGACGAAGCTCCAGCGCCACCCGATCGCCGAGGTGGCGAGGGCGAGCGGCGTGGTCGCGGCGAAGATACCGATCTGGCTCGCCGAGAAGACCCAGCTCAGCGTGAGGCTCAGCCGTTCGCGCGGGAACCAGCGCGAGCAGAGCACGACCACGCTCATGAAGCTGGCAGCCGATCCGAGCCCGAGGATCGTGCGCGCCGCGACCAGCATCGAGCCGGACTCCGCGACCGCATGCAGGATCGCGCCGAGGACTGAGGCCAGGGTCAGGCTGCCGACGGTCAGCCTCGGTCCGATGCGGTCGAACAGAATGCCGACCGGGATCTGCATGACGCCGAGCGCGACGAAGAAGGCGCTGCCGGCGAGGCCCAGCGTCTCGGGTCCGATCTGGAGATCGGCCATCAGCTCAGGCGCGATGACGGCGGCCGACGCCCGATAGAACTGGCTGACGCCGGTGACGGCGATAAGCAGGAGGATCAGGCGGACCGCGGCGGACTTCGGCATGGCGCCGCGACTCTATCCCAGGAGCGTCGCTATTCGGTGAGGCACTTCGCCAGATCGACGCCGCGGAGATCGGCATCGCGGATGTCCGCCCCGATCAGCACCGTCGCCTGGTCGCGGCCCCCGCCCCGACCGTCCGGGATGTGGATCGACCCGACCTTCGCATGAGCGAGGCTGGCACGGCGCAGCACCGCCCCCGCCAGCATCGTGCCGGCAAGATCGGCACCGGCGAGATCCGCCGCGGTCAAGTTGCAGCGCGACAGCGTCGCCAGAGAGAGCTTCGTTCCGCGAAGGCGCGCGCCGAGCAGGCGCGAGCCCGAAAAATCCACGCCGGTCAGATCCCGTGCCGAGAAATCGAAATAGCTGAGGTCGGCACCGTGAAGGACGGCACGCGCGCCTCTGGCACCTTCGGAGGCGAGCCAGGCCTGGTGTTCATCCAGCGCCACGAGCACCTCGTTCGGGAAGCGGCCAGGGCCTATGATCGGAATCTTCTCATCGATGCGCCAGATGTTGCGGTCCGAGCCGCCGAACTCCGTTCCCTCGAGCTTGGCGCCGACGAAGGTCGCACCCTGGCCCTTGGCGTTCGTCAGCCTTGCCCCGCGCAGGTCTGATCCGACGAACACGGCCGCTCCCAGAATCGCGTCGCCCAGGTTGGCGCCGCGAAGGTCGGTGTGGGAAAGGTTGGCACCGGTGAGGTTCGCGCCCAGCAGCTCGACGCCGCTGAGATCGGCTCCGACCAGGCTGGCCCCGGTCAGGTCGACGCCGGACATGACCGCCATCGACGCCTCGGCATATTCGAGAGTGCAGCCGGAAAGATCGGTCGTCTCGGCCAGCACGCCATCCTTGGCCCTGCCGACGGCGCCGCCGGAACGGAGATCGGCAGCCGTCAGGATGCAGCGGTTGAGGTTCGCCTGGCGGAGCCGCGAACCCTTGAGCTGAGACTTCGACAGATCGGCACCGGTCAGGTCCGCACCGGTCAGGTCGGCTCCGGAGAGGTCCGCCTCGACCAGGTTGGCGCGCACGAGCCGGGTGCGGCGGAGGTCGGCATTGCAGAGCCTCGCCTTCTTTAGCGGCAGCGCCTCGAGGTCGAGGCCGGAGAGATTGACCCCGGTCAGGTCCGGAAGCTGCCGGACCGAGCCGACGCGAAGACCGGAGATCAGCTCGCGGACCTTCTCGTCGTCGATGCGCTGCGTCTGGCCGGGTTCGCTCATGGCATCGCCAAGGCTAGGACCGCCGTGACCGCGGCGCAAACCCGTTCAAGGTGCCGGGATCGCCGCCTTCGCCAGGACGGCATGGATGTCTTCGCTGGTCGAGGCGACGTCGAAGGCACCCGCACCCCGAAGCTGGTCCCCGAGCTCGGGCCAGCAATGCTCGCCGCCGACAAAGCCCAGGACGGGCATTCCCGCCGCTACCGCCGCACCGACGCCGACCGTCGAATCCTCGATCACGAGGCAGCGCTCCGGCGGTACGCCGAACTGCTTGGCCGCATGCCAGAAGAGGTCAGGCGCCGGCTTTCCCCGCGCGACCATCTTGGCGCTGTAGACGTGGGGATCGAAGCGATGCAGGAGGCCGGCAATCTCGAGGTTCCAGCGCAGGCGCTCGGTCTCGGTATTCGAGGCGACGCAGAAGGGCAGGCCGATCCGGTCGAGCAGGGCGGCGATTCCCTTCACCGCCTTGAGCTCGGCCGGGATCACGGTCTTCACCCGTTCGCTGACACGGATCGCGACCTCGTCGGGGAGCGGACGACCCAGCTCGTCGGCGGCGATCTTCAGCGTCTTGTCGAAGGTGATGCCGACGAACTTCCGGGCGAACTCGTTCGCGCTGATCGGATAGCCCGCGCGCGTGAACTCCTCGGCATCGATCCGGCAATAGAGGATCTCGCTGTCGATCAGCACGCCGTCGCAGTCGAATATGACCAGCTCAGGCGTGCGCGCGAGGCTCATCGGCTCAGTATGCGAGCTTCGCCATCGCCGCGTCGACGCCGCCCTTCCGGTAGGGAATGCCGGCGGTCTTGAACGACATCTCGACCGCGGCCAGCGCTCCCAAAAGCATCGGCTCGTTGAGGTCGCCCATGTGGCCGATGCGAAAGACCTTGCCCTTGAGATTGTCGAGGCCGCCGCCGAGCGAGACGTTGTAGCGGTCGAGCGCGGCTTGGCGGACCCTCTCGGCATCGATGCCGGGCTTCATCAGGATCGCGGTCACCGAGTCCGAGAACAGCTTATCGTTCTGGCAGAAGAGCTCCATGCTGCCCTCCTCGCCCCAGACGCGGACGGCGGCCCGCGTCGCCTCGGCGAGCCGGCGGTGACGGGCGAAGACGTTGTCGAGGCCTTCCTCGTCCAGCATCCTGATGGCCTCGGCGAGGCCATAGAAGTGATGCACGGGGGCGGTGCCGGGGAACTTCTGCGGCTGGCGGCCGAGCATCAGGCGCCAGTCGAAATAGGCCCTCGGCAGCGTCGCCGACTGCGTCGCATCCAACGCCTTCTTGCTGACGCCGGTAAAGCCCATGCCGATCGGCAGCATCAGGCCCTTCTGCGAGCCACCAACGGCGACGTCGACCTTCCACTCGTCCATGCGGAAGTCGATCGAGCCCAGCGATGAGATCGTGTCGGACAGGAAGAGGCCGGGATGGCCGGCGCGGTCGATCGCCTTGCGCACCTCGGCCACCGGATGGGCGACGCCCGTCGCCGTCTCGTTGTGGACGAGCAGGATGCCGCGGATCTCGCGGGCGGTGTCTGCCTTGAGACGCTCCTCGACCTTCGTCGGCTCGACGCCGGTGCGCCAGTCGAAATTCAGCGTCTCGACCTCGAGGCCGTAGGCCTTCGCCATCTCGCCCCAGGATGCCGAGAAGCGGCCGGTCTCGAGCACGAGAACCTTGTCGCCGGGCGAGAACAGGTTGACGACGGCGGCTTCCCAGGCGCCGTGGCCGTTGGAAGCGTAGACGAACATCGTCTGCTTGGTCTTGAACACGCGCTTCAGGCCGTCGAAGCAGAAGTCCGCGATCTCGGCGAAGTCCTTCCCCATGAAGTCCATCGACGCGCGATCCATCGCGCGGAGGATGCGGTCTGGAATGTTGGTCGGACCCGGGTTCTGGAAGAACTGACGGCCACGCATCACGGTCATGACGAGCTCGCTCGAAGGGAGGGCCTGCACGGCGGGGTTGCGAATATCGGTCGAGTCCGTGACCGAGGCAACAGCGATCCAGCGCTCTTCACCTGCGCGCGGGAAACCGTGAAAATTGTCCAATCAAGCGCGGCATACCGCGGCTGAGCCAGCCGGAGAGTCCGCTCACGTCGGCGATCCGCTCGCCGACGTACCTGCAGCCGAAGATTGCCGGAAGCCTCCCCCGGGCCGAAGCCCGAGGGAGGGAGCAAGTAAACCTACTTCGTCGCGGTCGCGTACCAGACGCGGAAGCTGTTCTGCTTGATGTCCTTAAGCTGCTTGTTGGCCGCGAGGTTGCTCACCGACTGGGTGATGAAGGCCTGCGGGCCCTCCGCCATGTGCTTCAGCTGGATCTGCTTGTAGAGATCGGCGCGCTTGGCGAGATCGCGCTCCATCCGTGCCTGGTCGGCGAGCGCGTTCAGCACCGGATCCTGCCAGGCCGAGATCCAAGACGGATAGCCCACAAGGTTGGCTTCCTTGCGGTTGTCGGGATTGACAGCGAAGAGCGACACCATCGCGTCGGCGTCCGGGTATCCCGCCGCCCAGCCGGTCAGCACCAGCTGGTAGTCGCGCGCCCGGCTGCGGTTGATGGTGACGGCGCCGGCGCCGGCCTCGATCTCGATCTTGATGCCGGCCTTCGCCGCCTGGCCCTGGATGTACTGCCCGAGCTCGAGCTGCGGCGAGTTCGAGGTGTGGATCAGCTTCAGGCTGAAGCCGTTCGGGTAGCCGGCCTCGGCGAGCAGCTTCTTCGCCGCCTCGACGTCGGGCTTGAACGGCAGGCCCTCGGCCTTCGACAGCGCACCGAAGGCGCCGAGCGGCACCAGGCTCTGCCGCGCCGTGCCTCGATCCTTCATCAGCGTCCGCTCCAGCTCCTCGTTGTTGATGAGGTGCTTGAAGGCCTGGCGAACCTTCACGTTCGCGAGGATCGGGTCGGAGGCATTCATCGCCAGGTACCAGAAGTGATGCAGCGGCACCTGGAACTGCCGCACGTCGGGATGCTTCAGCGCCCC
>CAZZLX010000050.1:0-13002 GCA_964655235.1 uncultured Rhizobium sp. | reverse complement strand
GATCGCGTATCCGACGTCGATCGCGGCGCTGGTCCAGACGTCGAACGGCGTGCCGTCGCGGACCGCCTTCCGGATGCCGAGCGGGATCGAGATCAGGTAGACGAGCAGCGTGGTCCAGAGCCCGAGCGAGATCGAGACCGGCAGCTTGCTGACGATGATCTCGACCACGGTGCCGTTGCGGAAGAAGCTGTTGCCGAAGTCGAAGACCAGATAGTTCTTCATCATCGTGATGAAGCGTTCGACCGGCGGCTTGTCGAAGCCCAGCTGCTTCTCGAGATCCTTGATCAGCTGCGGGTCGATGCCGCGCGCGCCGCGGCTGTTGTCGGTGCTGGCGCCGCTGGTGTTGGCGGCGGAGCCCGCTTCGCCGCTTCCGCCGCCGGTGACGCGTTCCAGCGCGCCGCCGGCATTGCCGCGGATCTGGGCGATGATCTGGTCGATCGGCCCGCCGGGCGCGACCTGCACGATGGCGAAGTTGACCACCATGATCCCGAGCAGCGTCGGGATCATGAACAGCAGTCGGCGGATGATGTAGGCCAGCATCGACGGCGGGGACTCTTAGGGCTTCGGCTGCTGCTGTTGCTTGGTCTGGATGGTCGCGTCGGCGGTCGAGTCGATCCACCACATGCCGAAGACGCTGGTCGGCATGCTCGCGTATTTCGGTTGGTTCGGCGGCTTCTTGAACTTGTTCCAGTAGGCGACGCGGTACATGCCCGAGTACCAGTTGGGAATGCCGTAGTAGCTGTTGAGCAGCACGCGATCGAGCGCCTTGACGATCGGGATCAGCTCCGCCCGGCTCCGGGCGGCGATCGCGAGATCGATCAGCTCGTCGATCACCGGGTTCTTGATGCCGGGCATGTTCGGGCTGCCGGGCGTATCGGCGGCCTTGCTGCCGTAGAATTCGCGGAGCTCGGTTCCGGGCGCCAGCGAGGTGCCGAAGCGGATGCTGATCATGTCGTAGTCGAACTCGCGCCGCCGGTTCTCGTACTGTGCCGCGTCGACGTTGCGCAGCTTGGCGGTGACGCCGATCCGCTCGAGGTTCTTGAGGTAGGGAAGGACGATGCGCTCGAAGCGCGGATCGTCGATCAGGAACTCGAACTCGAAGGGCTGGCCGGTCTTGTCGTTGACCAGCTTGCCGTTCTTGGAGCTCCAGCCCGCCTCCTTCAGCAGCCGCAGCGCCTCGCGCACGCCATCGCGGATGTTGCCGCTGCCGTCATAGACCGGCGGCTTGTACTCGGCGGTGAACACCGCATCGGGGATCCTGCCCTTGTACTTCTGAAGGATCTCCATCTCCTTGCCCTCGGGCAGGCCGCGCGCGGCGAGGTCGGAGTTCTCGAAGTAGCTCTTGGTGCGCGTGTAGGAGTCGTAGAAGAAGCTCTTGTTCATCCATTCGAAGTCGAACAGGTATCCGAGAGCCTGGCGCACGCGCGCGTCCTGGAAGATCGGACGGCGGGTGTTGAACACGAAGCTCTGCATGCCCTGCGGCACCTCGTGGGTCACCTGCTCCTTGAGCACGAGCCCATCGCGGATCGCCGGGAAGTCGTACTTGGTCGCCCAGTTCTGGGCGGTGTTCTCCTCGTGGATGTCGATCTGGCCGGCCTTGAACGCCTCGAAGGCGACCGTCGTGTCGCGATAGTAGTCGACCTGGACCACGTCGAAATTGGCGGTGCCCTTGTTGACCGGCAGGTCCCTCGCCCACCAGTCCTTCACGCGCTCCCAGGTGATCGAGCGGCCGGGATCGACCTTGGCCATCCTGTAGGGGCCGCTGCCGAGCAGCGGCTCCAGCGTCGGCTTGTCGAATTCCTTTCCGGTCCACCACTTCTTCGGCAGCGGCGTCAGCCCGGCGACCGTCATCGGCAGGTCGCGCTCGGCATCGGGCTTGAAGCTGAACTTGACCCGGCGCTCCGCCAGCGCCTCCGCCTTCTCGACGCCGGCATAGACCACGCGATAGCTCGGGTGTCCCTTGGTGATCAGTGTCTCGTAGGTCCAGACCACGTCCTCGGCCGTGATCGGCGAGCCGTCGTGGAAGCGGGCCTCGGGCCGCAGGTTGAAGATCATCCACGAGCGGTCTTGGGGCATCTCGACCGTCTCGGCGATCACGCCGTAGGCGGTCAGCGGCTCGTCGAGCGAGCCTTCCATCAGGCTGTCGAACAGCGACCCCGTCTTCATGAAGTCGTTGCTGAAGCGGATGAACGAGACGCCCTTCAGGATGAAGGGATTGAGGTTGTCGAAGGTGCCGTTGGCGGCGGTCTTCACCGTGCCGCCCTTGGGTGCGTCCGGATTGACGTAGTCGAAGTGCTGGAAGCCGGGCTGGTACTTGAGCGGGTCGCCGTAGAGCGAGATGCCGTGGACGGGCTTGGGATCCTCGGCGGCCGCGGGCAGAACCGGCAGCAGGACCGCCGCACATGTCAGGACCGCCAGCCACCGCATCGCCGCCTCCTTGCTTCTCCAGCCGCACCGCGCCGATAGTAGGGCAACCCGCCGCATCGGGCGAGACGACGCGATCAAATCTCGTTGAGAGCCGAGCCTGAGGGCATCGAGCGGTAACGGCGATCCAGCCGGCTTCGTTCCGCCTTCAGTTCTTCATCGATGCCTTGCGCTGCTGCAGGGTCGAGGCCTTGGCCGGATCGACCCACCAGGTGTCGGCGAACCCCAAAGCATAGGTCGGTGCCTTGTCCGGGCGGCCGAACTTGTCCCAATAGGCGAGGAGCGATCCGGGCGTGTAGAGCTGGGGCACCATGTAGAAGCCCCAGAGCAGGACGCGATCCAGGGCCCGCGTCCGCTGGACCAGCGAGGCGCGATCGGGGGCCGCGATCACCAGCTCGATCAGCTCGTCGATGACCGGGTCCTTGATGCCAGGCGAGTTGTTGCTGCCGCGGGTGCCGGCGGCGGCGGATCCCCAGTACTCGCGCTGCTCGTTGCCGGGGTTCGAGGATTGCTGGGGCACGCCCAGGATCATGTCGAAGTCGAAGTCGTCGATGCGGTTCGAGTACTGCGCGGAATCGATGATGCGAAGGTTCGCGATGATCCCGAACCGCTCGAGATTCTTGACGTAGGGCAGGACGAGGCGATCGATGCCCGGCTGAGCCGAGACGATCTCGAACTGGAAGGTCTCGCCCTTGGCGTTGGTCAGCTTGCCGTTCTTGATGGTCCATCCGGCCTGGCCGAGGAGCCTCAATCCCGCGCGCACGTTTTCGCGGAGGTTGCCCGAGCCGTCGGTCGTCGGCGTCGAGAACGGCTTGGTGAACACTTCATCGGGGACGCGCCCGCGATAGCGCTCCAGGATCTGCTTCTCCTCGCCTTCAGGCAGGCCGCGAGACCCCAGCTCCGAATTCGGCCAGTAGCTCTCCGGCTTGCCGACGAGGTCGTACCAGAGCGTCTTGTTCATCCACTCGAAGTCGAAGGCGTAGCCCAGCGCCTCGCGCACGCGGCGATCCTGGAACAACGGGCGTCGGGTGTTGAAGACGAAGCCCTGCGGCCGCGCCGGGTTCTGAGTCTTGAATACCTCACGCTTGATCAGCCCGGACTTCACCTGCGGGATGTCGTAGCCGGTGGCCCAGTCCTTGAGCTGGTTCTCGAGACGGAGATCGAAGGCGCCGGCTTTGAACGCCTCGAAGGCGACCGCGCCATCACGATAGTACTCGTAGCGGATGACGCCGAAGTTGTGGCGGCCGGCGTTGATCGGGAGCTTGTCGCCCCACCAGTCGTCGACGCGGCGAAGACGAACCGAGCGCGCCGCTTCGACCGCGTCGATGCGATAGGCGCCGCTGCCGAGCGGCGGCTCGAGGGTCGTCTTCTCGAAGTCGCGGCTCTCCCAGTAGTGCTTCGGCAGGATCGGCATCTCGCTGATGATCCCGGGCAGCTCCTTGTTGTTCGCGACCTTGAAGGTGAACTTCACGCGGCGCTCGTCGATCGCCTCGGCCTTGGCGACGTCGCCGTAGTAGGAGCGATAGCGCGGCGTGCCCTTCGTCATCAGCGTGTCGAAGGTCCAGACGACGTCTTCCGGCGTCATCGGCTTGCCGTCGTGCCACTTCGCCTCGGGCCGCATTTTGAAGATCGCCCAGGAGCGGTCGGCCGGCACCTCGATGCTCTCGGCCACGAGGCCGTAATTGCTCTCCGGATCGTCGCCGATCCGCGTCATCAGCGAGGTGTAGATGGAGCCGGCGCCGGCCGCGGGCACGCCCCGCAGGATGAAGGGATTGAGCGTGTCGAAGGTGCCCGCCGCGCTCAAGATGACCTCGCCGCCGCGCGGCGCGTTCGGGTTGACGTACTCGAGGTGCTTGAAGTCGGGACCGTACTTCGGCTCGCCATGGATCGCGATCGCATGCAGCGTCCGGGTCTGCGCCCCGGCACCGCAAGCGATCATCATCGGCGCGATGAGAGCGAACGCGAACAGGTGCTTCGACATTACCGCCTCGTTGCTGGTCGACCCCGCCCGATCCTAGGCGATATCGGTCAACGCCGTCAGGCGGCGAGGCGATCCAGCGTCTGTTTCAGCGCGCGTTCGTCGCCGGCGGCGATCACGTCTCCTTGAGACGCGCCGGTCAGCGGCTTTCCCTGCCAGTCGGTCATGACGCCGCCGGCACCGGCGACGATCGGCACCAATGCCGCGAAGTCGTAGAGCTTGAGCCCGTACTCGATCACCAGGTCGATGTGACCGATCGCCAGCAGGCCGTAGGCGTAGCAGTCGCCGCCCCAGAGCGTCAGCTTGGAGGTCGAGGCGACCTTCCAGAAGCGCTCGGCCGTCGGTTTCCGGAACATGTCCGGGTGAGTCGAGTTGACGATCGCCTTGGTCAGGTCCGGGCAGGCACGGACCTTCGCCGGCTGGCCGTTAAGGGTGGAGGCGTGGCCCGATGCTCCGAGCCAGCGCTCGTGCGTCACCGGCTGGTCGATCATGCCGAGGATCGGCACCCCGTCTCGAAGCAGGGCCACCAGCGTGCCGAACATCGGCTTGCCGGTGATGAAGGCCTTGGTGCCGTCGATCGGGTCGATGACCCACTGGTGCGAGGCCCCGGGCCTGGTGGCGCCGTGCTCCTCGCCGATGACGCCGTGATCCGGGAACTCGCGCTCGATCAGCGCACGGACGGCGAGTTCGGTCTCGCGGTCGGCGATGGTGACGGGACTGGCGTCGGCCTTGTCCTCGACGCCGATCGGGGTGCGGAAATACTTGCGGATGACCGGTCCGCTCGCCTCCGCCAGACGGCCGGCGAAGGCGAGGAACTCGTCAGGGCAGCGCACGCCGGTGCTTACGGCAGCGGCTTCGGCGAATCCGACTTGCCGCGGAGCCAGGCGATCAGCGCCGCGCGCTCTTCCGGCTTGGAGATGCCGGCGAAGGCCATCTTGGTGCCGGGGACGACGGCCTTCGGGTTCGCCAGGAACTTGTTCAGATGCTCGTAATTCCACTCTTCGGCCTGGGCCGCCATCGGCTTCGAGTAGGCGAAGCCGGCGACCTGGCCGGGCTTGCGGCCGACGACGTCGAACAGGTTCGGGCCGACGCGGTTGGGCTCGCCCTTGGCGAAGGTATGGCAGGCGGCGCACTTCTTGGCCGATGCCTCGCCGGCGGCGAGATCGGCCTTGGCGAGCAGCGGGGTCACCGGCGGGATCTCGGCCGGCGCAGCCGCCGCCTGGGCCGGCGCCGCATCCGGCTTCTCGACCGCGAACGCCAGTTCCTTCAGCGGAGCCGGGTGGACCAGGGTGCGGGCGATGAAGCCGCTCGCCATGGCAATCAGGCCGGCCATCAGGACGGCACCGGCAATCTTGTTCGCTTCCTGGCTCGCCATCTCGAAATCCTCTGGTGGGCGTGCTGACGTGACGGAAAATGCCTCTTCGCGGCCGGAAGCGCCACCGTTATAACGCTCCCGCCGGACGGCCCGACAATGCCGCTCCAAGGCGTTAGCCCGCCAGCGGCATATTGCCGCATCTGGCGGAAAACAAAGAGGGATTTCGGATGGGCCTGCCCCAGGCGCCGATCGTTCTGATCCCTGCCCGGATGGCGTCGACCCGGCTTCCGAACAAGCCGCTCGCCGACATCCATGGCGAGCCGATGATCGTCCATGTCTGGCGGCGGGCGGTCGAGGCGGCCATCGGTCCGGTCCATGTCGCCTGCGCCGAGCCCGAGATCGCGCGCGCGATCCAGAAGGTCGGCGGACAGGCAATCCTGACCCGGGCCGACCATCCGACCGGCTCCGACCGGATCTTCGAGGCGCTCGAGAAGCTCGACCCGAAGGGCCGCCACGACGCGATCGTCAACGTCCAGGGCGATCTCCCGACCGTCGATCCCAAGACCGTCCGCGCCGCCTTCGAGGCCTTGGCCGACCCGACGGTCGACATCGGCACGGTCTGCGCCAGGGTCGGTTCCGAGCACGAGAAGACCGATCCTGCTGTGGTGAAGCCGGTGGTCGCCTTCGCCGAGGGCGGGTCCGTCGCCCGCGCGCTCTACTTCAGCCGCGCAACCGTTCCCTCCGGCGAGGGGCCCGTCTACCACCACATCGGTCTCTACGCATACCGGCGCGAGGCCCTGAAACGCTTCATCTCGCTGCCTCAGGGACTGCTCGAGAAGCGCGAGCGGCTCGAGCAGCTGCGCGCGCTCGAGAACGGCATGCGCATCGACGTGGCGCTCGTTGACACAGTTCCCCTCGGTGTCGACACTCCCGGCGACCTCGAACGCGCGCGCCTCCTGCTGATGCCGCGCTGATCTCGGAAATCCGCTCATGACCCGCATCGCCTTCCTCGGCCAGCCTGGCTCGTACTCCGACCTCGCCTGCCGTACCGCCTTCCCCGGCAACGAGACGATCGGCTGCGCCAGCTTCCCGGAGGTGTTCGCCGCGGCGTCCGACGGGCGCGCGGGCCTCGCGATGATCCCGGTCGACAACTCGCTCGCCGGCCGCATCGCCGACGTGCACCATCTGCTGCCGGAATCCGACCTGCATATCGTCGGCGAGCATTTCCAGCGCATCGAGCACTGCCTGCTGGCGCCGAAGGGCGCCACGCTGCAGTCGATCAGGACGGTGAAGAGCCACGTGCAGCCGATCGGCCAGTGCCGGCGCTATCTGCAGAAGATGGGCTATACGCCGATCGTCGCCGGCGATTCCGCGACCGCCGCCAAGGACGTGGCGGAGAAGGGCGATCCCACCGTCGCCGCGATCTCGTCGTCGCTCGCGGGCGAGCTCTATGGGCTTCAGACCCTGGCGGCGAACATCGAGGATGAGGCTCACAACACCACGCGGTTCCTGGTCATGGCGCGCGAAGCCGACTGGCCGAAGGACGATGGGCGGCGGTTCATCACCTCGTTCCTCTATCGGGTCCGCAGCGTCCCGGCTTCGCTCTACAAATCGCTGGGCGGCTTCGCCACCAACGGCATCAACCTGACCAAGCTCGAGAGCTACATGGTCGACGGCCTGTTCGAGGCCGCGCAGTTCTACGTCGAGGCCGAGGGCCATCCCGATCAGCGACCAATGAAGCTGGCGCTGGAGGAACTCGCCTTCTTCACCCGCAAGGGCACCTTCAAGATCCTCGGCGTCTATCCGGCGCATCCGTTCCGGCAGGAAACGGCGTCGCCTGCCGACGACGACTGAAGTCGGCTATCCGGCGGCTATGCCGCCGTTTCGTGATCGCCCGGTGCTCGGCTTGACTAGTTCACGACCGGGTGATCTGCTTTTCACAACGGAAAAATTCAATCGTAGCGGGCGCCGCGCCACGGCGCGTGCCCGCGCTCATGGAGGCTTGTCGCGACTTAAACCTGGGGAGACCGGACATGAAGCTCATGCGTAGAAGCGTGCTTGTCGCCGTCGCCGGTAGCGTGATCGGCGGCATGTTCTGGGCCGCAACGGCGAGCGCCCAGCAACCTCAGCAGGGTGGCATCCTTGCCGACGTGCTCAAGCGGGGCGTGCTTCGCGTCGCTACCATCGGTGGCAACCCGCCCTACAGCTCCCTGGACTCGTCCGGCAAGCCGGTCGGCTACGACATCGACATCGCCAACCTGCTGGCCGAGCAGCTCAAGGTGAAGATCGAGTTCAGCATCGTCGACTCGCCCGGCCGCATCACCGCGCTCCAGACCCGCCGCGCCGACGTCACCTTCGCCAACTTCACCGCCAACGTCGAACGCTCGAAGGTGATCGCCTTTACCGATCCCTATCTCGTCGTCGGCAGCATCTACATGGTGAAGGCTGACTCGCCGCTCAAATCCGTCGAAGAGCTCAACGACCCGAAATACAAGGTCAGCATGCCGCGCGGCGGCACTGCGGAGGGCATCATCGCGGCCACGGCGCCGAAGGCCCAGAAGGTGCGCTTCGACACGGTCAACGACGCCTTCCTGGCGATGCAGTCCGGCCAAGTCGACGCGCATCTGCAGGACAGCCTCCAGAATGCCGACTATCTCTCCAAGAACGCCGGCAAGGTGAAGAACCTGCCCGGCAACTGGAGCTACGAGGAGATCTCGATCGGCCTGCCTGCCGGCGACTTCGACTGGTGGCGGGTGCTCAACATCTTCGTCAAGAACCTGAACGCGTCGGGCGACAACAACCGCCTGTTCAAGAAGTGGTTCAACTACGACATGCCGCCGATCCAGCAGAAGTTCTGATCGGCGTTCCTGGATCGCCGCCGCGGCCTCCTGGTCGCGGCGGCTCCTCGCATCCCTAAAGTCTCCGACACCGGACGATGTACGAGTTCAATCTCGCCGGCCTGCTGCCCTATATCGATCCGTTGCCAGCGGCGCTCTTGACGACGCTGTGGCTGAGCCTGCTCGCGATCCTTTTCTCGATCCTGGTCGGGGTGGTCGGCGCGCTCTGCCGCACCAGCCTCGGCATCGTCCCGCGCTTCATCGGCGCCGCCTATGTCGAGGTGCTGCGAAACATCCCGCTGCTGGTGGTGATCTACCTGATCTATTTCGGCCTCGCGCAGATCGGCTGGCGTGTCGACAACTTCAACTCCTCTCTGATCGCGCTGACGCTGAACGCCGGCGCCTACATGACCGAGATCTTCCGCGGCGGGCTGCTCGCGATCCCGCGCGGCCAGTACGAGGCGGCGCGCTCGCAGGGCATGACTTCGGTCCAGCTCTATCGCTACGTCGTCTTCCCGCAGGTCTTCCGCATCATCTATGCGCCGATGGGGAACCTGATCATCGGCATCGTCATCGGCTCGTCGCTCGCCTCAGTGATCGGCGTCGAGGAGGTGACGACCTGGATGCGGCGGGCCGGCGACGAGACCTTCCGCTACATGGAGGCGTTCTTCGCGGTCGGGATCGTCTACGTCCTGATGGCCCAGGCGATCAATGTCGGCCGCATCCTCACCGGCCGCTGGCTGCTCTCCCGCGCCCCGATCGGAACCCGCCGATGAGCCCCCAGGTCGCGGCGTACTGGTTCGTCTTCCTGAAGGGGGCGGCGATCACGCTCTGGATCAGCTGGCTGGCGCTGATCCTGGGCGGACTGGTTGGCCTGCTGGTCGGCATGATCCGCATCTCGAAATGGCCGGCGCTTCGCTGGGTTGCCATCGGTTATACCGAGATCTTTCGCTCGGTCCCGCCGCTGGTCCTGTTCTTCGGCTCCTACTACGGCTTCTCCTACGCGCTGCAGCTAGACCTTTCGCCCTTCGCCGCGGCGACTGTGGCGCTGACGCTGACCGCCAGCGCGCTGATGAGCGAAGTGGTGCGCGCCGGCATAGAAAGCGTGAATTTCGGGCAGTGGCAGGCGGCCTATTCGCAGGGCATGCGCTACGACCAGGTATTCCGCTACGTCGTCTGGCCGCAGGCGGTGCGCGTCATGCTGCCGCCTTCGGTCGGCGTCTACATCTCGACGCTGAAGGACTCCTCGCTCGCCTCGATCATCGGCTATGTCGAGCTCACCAAGTCGGGCCTGCTGGTGCGCGAGTCGACCGGCATCAGCTTCGAGGTGCTGCTGATCATCGCGATCATGTACTTCGTCATCAACTACTCGATCTCGCTCGTCGGCACGGCGCTGGAGAGAAGGTTCAAGTATGTCCACTGATCCCGCGTCGCCGGTGCTCCGCATCGAGGGGCTGGTCAAGCGCTACGGCCCGCACCTGGTCATCGACGGCGTCGATCTCGCCGTCGCGGCGGGACAGGTCGTCGTCTTCGTCGGGCCCAGCGGCACCGGCAAGTCCACGCTGCTCCGCTGCGTCAACGGGCTCGAGGACATCCAGGGCGGCCGCATCGTCTTCGAGGGCCAGCCGGTGCTCTCTCGCTCGAGCGCGATCCACGCCGTCCGTCGGCGGATCGGCATGATCTTCCAGAGCTTCAACCTCTATCCGCACCTGACCGCGCTCGAGAACGTCACCTTGGCGCCGGTCAAGGTGCTGGGCGAACCGGCGAAGGAAGTGGAGGAGCGCGCCCGCGCCCTCTTCCGCAAGGTCCGCCTCGAGCATCGTGCGCACGCGTTCCCGAGCCAGCTTTCCGGCGGCGAGCAGCAGCGGGTCGCGATCGCCCGCGCACTCGCGATGAATCCGCATCTCCTGATGTTCGACGAGCCGACTTCGGCGCTCGATCCGGAGACCGTAGGCGACGTGCTGGCGGTGATGGAGGATCTCGCCCGCGAGGGACGCACCATGCTGGTCGTGACCCACGAGATCGGCTTCGCCCGCCACGTCGGCGATCGCATGATCTTCATGGACGGCGGCAAGATCGTCGAGGATCGGCCGCCCGAGGAAATGATCGCGCGTCCTGAAAACCCCAGGACGAAGCAGTTCCTCGGCTCGATCCTGCATCACTAATTTAAAAAGTAGTTACTTTTCAAATGGCCCGCGTTAGAAACGCGGGATCATGACAGCTGCCGAGACGCCCACCACTTGGCGCGAGCTTTTCACGCGCGAGAACGCCCCGCCGCTGATCACGCTCAGCCTCGGCGTGATGCTGCATGCCTTCAACGGCTTCCTGGTCGCGACTGCGCTTCCGACCGCCGTGCTCGAGATCGGCGGCATCGCGTTCATGAGCTGGTCTTTCACGGTCTACCTCGTGCTCTCGATCGTCGGCGGCGCCGGTGCGGCAAGGCTCAAGCAGCTGGTCGGCGGCCGGCAGGCGATGGTGCTGCCCGCGCTGGTGTTCCTCGCCGGCACGCTGATCGCCGGCTTCGCGCCGTCGATGCCGGTGTTCCTGGTCGGCCGAGCGCTGCAAGGGATCGGCGAGGGCGTCATCTCGGCGCTCTGCTACATCTTCATCCCGGTGCTGTTTCCCTCGCGCCTGATCGCGCGGGTCTTCGGCGTCGAGGCGATGGTGTGGGCGCTCGGGTCCTTCGGCGGCCCGGTGATCGCCGGCATCCTGACCGAGACCGTCTCCTGGCGAATGGCCTTCTTCGTCAACCTACCGGTCGCGCTGCTTTTCCTGGGCCTGGTCACGCGCTTCGTGCCGGCCGATCCGGGAACCCCCGATCCGAAGACCAGGACGGTGCCGCTCGGCCGTCTCGTCGGCTGCGGCGTCGGCATCATGCTGGTGGCGGTCGCCGCCATCAGTGGCGACACCATCCGGGCGGCGCTGCTGATTCTTGGGGCCTTCGCCATCCTGATCGGGGTCTTCGTCTACGACCGGCGCCGCCCTGACCGGCTGTTCCCGAGCGACGCGTTCGCGCTGACGACGACGGTGGGGACGGGGCTCTGGATGATCCTGCTGATGCCGATCGCCCACTCCCCCGTCTCGACCTACCTCAACATCGCGATCCAGAACCTCTGGGGGTTCGCACCCACCGCGGCCGGGCTGATCCACGTGACCATGGCGCTTTCCTGGAGCGGTTCCGCCCTGATCGTCGCCGGGACGGATTCGCCGCGCGGCCGACTGGCGCTGATCCGGCTCGGGCCGGTGCTGGTCGCCTCCGGCCTGACCGGCATCCTGCTCGCGGTCCGGCACGACGTTCCCTGGGCGGTAGTTCCCTGCCAGGTCGCCATCGGGTCGGGCTTCGGCATCTGCTGGGCGTTCCTGAGCCAGGCGATCATGGAGGCGGCCCGTCCGGGCGAGCGCGACGCCGCCACGACCATGCTCCAGACGGTTCTCTCCAGCGGCTTCGCCTTGGGAGCGGCGATCGCCGGCCTCGGGGTCAATTCCGCCGGCTTCGCCCCTCAGCTCGGCGCCGAGGGCATCGTCCAGCCCTTTACCCGGGCGATCCTGGTCGGGGTCTCGATCGGGGCCTTCGCCATCCTTGCCGCCTTCGGCGTGCGGCTGAAGCCCAGGGCCGACGGTCCGCCCGCGGCTGCGGGCCGTTGACGGCTTTCTCCTCCGGGTATATCTCAAGAGATATCAAGGATTTCCGGGCGCGCGGGGGCGCGCCTTCTTCCCGGGGGAACCCATGGCATCCGCCCAGAGGCCGCTGTCGCCTCATCTCCAAGTCTACCGTTGGCAGATCACCATGGCGATGTCGATCGCCCACCGGGCGACGGGCATTGCCCTCTCGGCCGGCGCGGTGGCGCTTGTCTTCTGGCTTCTGGCGCTGGCAAACGGCCCCGACGCCTTCGAGATGGCCCAGGCGCTGGCCGGCTCCTGGCTCGGCTACCTGTGCCTCGCCGGCTGGTCGTTCTGCCTCTTCTATCACCTGGTCAACGGCATCCGTCACCTGGCCTGGGACATGGGCTTCGGCTTCGAGATCCCGCAGCTCTACGCTTCAGGCTGGTTCACGCTGGTGGCCGCGGCCGGCCTTACGATCCTCGCCTGGATCGGCGGCCTGTACTGGCTTCGCTAGGGAGGACAGACATGGCCATGCGCACTGCGATCGGCCGCGTCCGCGGCCTCGGATCCGCCAAGACCGGCACCGAGCACTGGTGGGTGCAGCGGGTGACTGCCGTCGGCCTGATCCCGCTCACGCTCTGGTTCGTAGCATCTATCGTCATGATGGCCGGCGCCGACTTCGAGACCGCCTATCTCTGGATCGCCTCGCCCGCGGGCGCGGTGCCGATGATCCTGCTGCTGCTCGCCGGCCTCTGGCACGCGAAGCTCGGTCTCCAGGTCGTGATCGAGGACTACATCCACGCCGAGGGCCTCAAGGTGACGCTGCTGATGCTCGTCACGCTGGC
>CAZZLX010000049.1:0-13040 GCA_964655235.1 uncultured Rhizobium sp. | reverse complement strand
AACCAGTTCGGCGACAGCCTCGGGCGGCGTCCCGACCTCGACCTGACGCAGAACCAGAACGAAGTCGGGGTCATGGGCGTGGTGCAGCACCGCTGCTTCTCGCGCGGCCTGCTCAAGCTCACGTCACCCGATCCGGACGTCGATCCTGAGATCGACTTCAACCTGCTCGGCGACGAGCGCGACATGGTGCGGATGGTCGACGGCGTGAAGCGGCTGATCCGGTTTGTCCGTCACCCGGAGGCGCAACGCATCTCCGAGCGCGTGATGGTCGGCTTCAGCGACTATCAGCCCGAGCAGCTCCTCGACGAGGAGATCGCGCGGCGCTGGCTGCTGGCCGAGGTCAACGACGGCCAGCACATCACCTCGACCTGCAAGATGGGCGCTGCTGACGACGCGAGCGCGGTCGTCGATCCTCAGGCGCGCGTCCGCGGCGCAGTGGGGCTCCGCGTTGCCGACGCCTCGATCATGCCCTGGGTCGTCCGCGCCAATACCCATCTCTCCTGCGTCATGATCGGCGAGCATGTCGCCGACATGATGCGGAAGGGACGTTAGCCCGTCGCCAGCAGGAAGCGGCGGTTCAGCGGCTGGATCGGACGCGCGTTGTTGGCGAAGATCTGCGCGAACTGCTTGAGCTGCGCCTCCGAAGCCTCGATCGGCTCCTTGTAGACCGTCCAAAGCACGCCTTCCGAGCAGGGCGGCGTGGTCAGCGAGCCGTAGTAGCGGAAGTAGGTCGAGTTCGGCGGCAGCAGCCGGTCCGGGTTGACCGAGACGCTGGTCCATTTCTCCGGCGACGCCTTGGTTGGCATCACCTGCCAGATCGACTGCAGGGTCTGGTTGGCTTGGCCCGCGCGGATGAACACGCCGATGACCGCGAGCTCACCGGCCTTGTTGCGGTGAACGAGGTGCAGCTCCAGCTCGAAGCGCTGGCCCGAGAGGATGTGCTCGCTCGGGTGATGGAAGTGGTACTGCAGCAGGTCGAAGGTCTGTCCCGCGATCTGCGCCTGGCTTCCGGCCGGGCAGTTGACCTGGATCGTATGCCCGTTGTTGAGCACGCGCACCGGCATGCGCTTGTAGGCGTAGGAGAGAATGCCGGGCTCGGCGCGGATCCCTTCCTTGAGGTCGATCGGGGTCTGCTCGCGCCCGGCCGAGCAGGCCTGGAACTCGGGCGCGAGCTTGCCCCAGGCGTCCGGGCCGTTGGCGCCCTCGTATTCCCAGTGGACCTCGGCGGCGGCGGCTCCGCCGGAGCGGCAGAGCGGGCAAAGCGCGGCAGCGGCGCCAAAGGCGAGTCTCAAGGCTGAGCGTCGATCGTGCATGGCGGCGTTCCTCCCCAAGAAATTCTAGCGCACGAATGCTCGCCGGGGCAGGGGCGGGCTGCTACTTTGCTCGTCCCCGTTCGTTTTTCCGGTAGCTGCCACCGTGTCCGAATCACACATTCTCCAGTCCTGGACCGCGAATGCCGCGGCCTGGACCAAAGCCGTGCGCAACCGCGAGATCGAAAGCCGGGTCCGCGCCACCGACGCCGCCGCGATCGCCGCGGTCGTCGACCAGAAGCCGCGCACCGTCCTCGATCTCGGCTGCGGCGAGGGCTGGCTGGCCCATGCGCTGGCCGAGAAGGGCTTCGAGGTCCTGGGCGTCGACGCGATTCCGGCGCTGATCGAGCAGGCGAAGACAAAGGGCAAGGCCGCCTTCGAGGTCGCCGGATACCAGCAGATCATCGAATCGGGCCTCGGCGGCCGGCGGTTCGACCTCGTCGTCGTCAACTTCGCGCTGTTCGGTGAGGACAGCGTGCCGGCCCTGATCAACCGCCTGCCGGACCTGCTGGTGCCGGGCGGCACGCTGGTGATCCAGACGCTGCACCCGGTCATCGCCAACGGCGACCAGCCCTATGCCGACGGCTGGCGAAAGGGAAGCTGGGCCGGCTTCTCGGATGCCTTTAGCGATCCGGCGCCCTGGTACTTCCGCACGCTCGAAACCTGGGTGCGGATGATCGCCAAGTCCGGCCTCGTGCTCGCCGAGATGCGCGAGCCCGTCGATCCCAAGACCGGCAAACCTGCCTCGGTGGTCTTCATCGCCAAGACGCGATGAAGGACCTTCTCAGGGACGCGGGCTATTGCCGCGTCTGGCTGGTCGGCGCCTGCGCCGGGATGATGCGCTGGCTTGATCAGCTGGCGGTCGGCATCTACGTCTTTGAAGTCACCAGGTCGCCGCTCCTGGTGGCGATCATCACGCTTTGCCGCCTGATGCCGATGCTGGCCGGCGCCTTCATCGGCGCACTGGCTGAGCGCGTGCCGCTCCGCCGCATGCTGGTCGTGAATCTTTCGGCGATGACCGTCGTCTATGGCGTGCTTGCCGCACTTTCGTTCTCCGGTCACCTCCAGATCTGGCAGGTCGGCCTCGGCGCGACCCTGGTCGGTCTCTACTGGGCGAGCGAGATGTCGGTGCGGCGCACGCTGCTCGGCGAGATCTCCGGCACCGAGCGCCTGGGATCGGCAATGGGCCTCGACTGGGTTGCGGTCAACGGAACGCGGCTGATCGGGCCGCTCGTCGGCGGTGCCATCTACGCCGGCTGGGGTGTCGGCGGCACTTTCCTGCTAGGCGCGCTGCTTTTCGGCCTGGCGGCGATTTTCGCCATTGGCATCAAGGCGGGCGGCGAGGCGCGCGGCAAGGTCGGCCGCAACGTGCTGAGCGACATCGTCGATGGGCTTCGCTGGGCCGCCGCGCGCCCGGTGGTCATGGGCGTGCTGGCGGTCACCGTCGTCATGAACGCGCTCGCCTTTCCCTACTCGAGCATGGTCCCGGTAATCGGCAAGGACGTGCTGCAGGCCGATCCGGTCGGCGTGGGCCTGCTGACCTCAGCCGAGGGGATCGGCGCGCTGCTCGGTTCCTTCGTGCTGGCGAACACCGTCCGGCCGGCGTGGTACGCACGTACCTTCGTGATCGGCTCCGCGATCTGCCTCGCCGCGGCTTTCGTCTTCGGGATTTCCAGCAGCTACGTCTTCTCGCTCGGCGTGCTGGTTCTGCTCGGCCTCGGGTCGTCGGCATTCGCGACGATGCAATCCACGGTCATGCTGACCTCCGCGCCGCCGGAGCAGCGGTCCCGGATGATGGGCGTGCTCAGTTCGACCATCGGCACCGGCCAGATCGGATACCTCCATATCGGCATCCTCGCCGACCATTTCGGCGCGCCCTGGGCGGTCGCGATCAGCATGGCCGAGGGACTGATCCTGCTGGCGCTCTGCGTCAAATTCTGGCCTGCCCTCTGGCGCGGGGAATAGCGGGACGCTATAGGCTTTCCGTATGCGGGGGACGTCGAGCTTGTGGCGCCGCTGGGAACTGCCGACCTGGGGCGTCGTCGTCGCGATCTACGGCAGCTGGTCCGTGCTCACTCTTTACTGGGCAAGCGTTCCGGCCTGGGTCGCCGTTCCGGCGATGGGCTGGCTGCTGGCTTGGCACGGCTCCCTCCAGCACGAAACCATCCATGGGCATCCGACCCGCAGCCGTTGGATCAATTCAGGCATCGGCGGGGTCCCGCTGGCGCTCTGGCTGCCCTATGAGCTTTATCGCTCGAGCCACATCGTCCACCACCGCGACGAGGACCTCACGATCCCGGCGGTCGATCCCGAGTCCTACTACGTGCCGGCGGACGACTGGATGCGCGCGACGGGTATCACGCGCATGGTGCTGGTCTTCAATCACACGCTGCTCGGGCGCTTCACCGTGGGACCGGCTATCGGCCTCTGGCGCTTCTTCCGTTCCGAGCTGAAAGCGCTCGGGCGCGGCAGGCACGTTCTCGATTGGACGCTGCACCTGCTGCCGTCCATCGGCGTCGTCGCCTGGCTCGCCTGGTGCGAGGTTCCCGCCTGGGCCTACGCGATCGCCGTCTATCTCTCGATCTCGATCACGATGATCCGCTCCTTCGCGGAGCACAAGGCGGCGACCGAGGCGGCGGGGCGCACGGCCGTCATCGAGGCGGCGTGGCCGATGGCGATCCTCTTCCTCTACAACAACCTGCATGCGCGCCATCACGCCAGGCCGGACCTGCCGTGGTTCGAGCTCGCCGCCTTCCACCGCTCGCAGCCGGAATGGAACGGGCTCGCTTATCGGGGATACACGGATGTCCTCGGCCGCTTCCTGCTGAAGCCGGTCGATCGTCCGGTGCGCTTCATGGATCTCGCCTAGCGGTACCTGAGCCGCTGGCCGAGTCCCATCTTCTTCGCCTTCTCCAGCATCGCGGCACCCAGCGCCACGTCGGACAGCGAGAGCCCGCGGTGCCAGAACAGGATCGTCTCGTCGTCGCGCTCGCGCCCTTTCTTCTTGCCGACGACGATCTCGCAGAGCTCCCCGTGCAGCGTCTTCTCGCTGAGCTTCCCTGAGTCGACATGCGCGCGCAGCGCGCCGAACTTGCCGGCGCGCGCCTGGCCCCAGTCGTCCATCACCATCTTGTCCATGACGTCGGTCAGCGAGAGCTCGACCGCGCTCATCGTGCCGTAGGGCATCACCAGCGCGCCCTTCTTGATCCACTCGGTCTTCAGCATCGGCTCGGGCTTGGTCAGACGCGACGCCTCGACCACGATGTCGGCGCCCTCGACGCAGCTCTTCCAGTCGTCGGTCACGATCACCGTCTTGCCGAGATCCTTCTCCAGGCGCGCCCCGAAGGCGTTCCGGCTCTCCGGCCGGCGCGAATGCACGCGGATCTCGTCGAAGTCGAAGATCTTGTCCATGAGACGGACGTTCCAGTAGGCGGTGCCCCGCGCGCCGACATGGCCCAGGATCTTCGAGCCTTTTCGCGCGAGATGCTTGGCGCCGAGTGCGGTTACCGCGCCGGTCCGCATGTCGGTGATGTCGGCGGCGTCGATCACGGCGATCGGCGCCCCGGTCCTCGGATCGAACAGGTTGAGGAGGGCCAGCTCCGACGGCAGGTCGTGCCTGTAGTTTTCGTGGAAGTCGCCGACGATCTTCACCCCGGCGAGGTTGAGAGGCTGGATGTAGCCCCGCAGGACGTTGAAGTGCCCGGGGAAGGTCGGATCCGGCACCAGATGCGTGCGCGGCTCGATCACCGCCTGGCCGGAGCCCTGCGCGCGGAGCCCGCCCTCGATCGCGTCCAGGATCTCCTGGTCGGTCAGCGCCAGCGCCTGGATGTCCTGATAGTTGAGGTAGTGAAGATAGATCTCGGGCATGAAACGGCTCCGGAAACGAAAACCCCTCCCCGCGGATGCGGGGAGGGGCTCGAGATTACGCCAAATCGATCGTCAGATTACTTCTTCGTGGCGTTCCACCAGACGACCTTGGTGTTGTCGAGGACGCCCTCGATGTTGTTCCGCCACGCGGCCTTCTGGAAGAACATGCCGAGCGGGATGTAGGGGACCTGCTCGTAGAAGCGCTTCTGGAAGTCCTCGGCGAGCCTCTTGCGCGCGGCAGGATCCGCCTCGGTGATGAACTGCTGGCGCATCTTCTCGAGCTGCTCGTCGCAGGGCCAGCCGAACCAGTTCTTGCCGTCGCAGGGCGTGGCGGCGGTGTTGTTGGTCAGCGGATCGGCCGAGAGCGGGCCGACGCCCCAGGTGTGGAAGACGTGCCAGCCGGACTTGTTGTCCTTCGGCGCGTCCTTGACCGTTCGGCGGGTCACCAGCGTGCCCCAGTCCATGTTCTGCATGTCGACGTTGAAGCCGGCGTTCTTGAGCTGCTGCCCGGTCATCGTCGTCATCGCGGCGATGACCTGGAACTCGGTCGGGTTCATCAGCACGATCGGCTCGCCGTTGTAGCCGGCCTCCTTGAGGAGGGCCTTCGCCTTCTCGATGTTGGCGGGGCTCGGCTTGCCCCAGTCGCCGACTCCGGCATTGGTCTCGAGGGGGAAGCCGCAGGCGAAGACCGCCCAGCATTCCTTCTCCAGGCTCTTGTTGCCGACCATGGCGGCGAGGCTGTCCGACTGATTCATCGCGTAGAGCATCGCCTGGCGGACCTTCGGATTGTTGGTCGGCGCCACCAGGTGGTTCGGACGCAGGATCGGCGTGAAGCCGCCCGTGTTGATGATCTTGACGGTGATGTTCTTCTCTTTCTCAAGCACCGGGATCATGTCGGTCGGCACGTATTCGTAGAAGTCGACCTCGCCACGGACCAGCGCCTGGACGGCGGTCGAGGTGTCGGGGATGTAGGTCCACTCGACGCCGTCGACCTTGACCACCTTGGCGCCGGTCAGCGCGTCAGGCGCTTCGGTACGAGGCACGTAGGCCGCGTTCTTCTTGTAGGACACCTTGCTGCCCGGGACCCACTTCTCCTTCTCGAAGATGAAGGGGCCGGAACCGATTGGCTCGGAGACCTGCTGGAAGGGGTCGGTCATCGCCTCCTTCTCGCGCATGATCACGAGCGGCTGCGCCGACGCGCCCAGCATGTCGACCAGCGGGCCGAACTTGTCCTTGAGCTTGATTTCGAAGGTGCGGTTGTCGACGGCGACGACATCGGCGACGCGGGTCATCAGGATCTGGCCGGAGGCGATGCGCGCACCCCAGCGCTTGATCGAGGGAACCACGTCCTTGGCGGTGACGTCGGTACCGTCATGCCACTTGAGGCCGGGGCGGAGCACGAAGGTCCAGCTGAGGCCGTCCGCACTCGTCTTCCAACTCTCGACCATCTGCGGCTTGGAGATGCCCTTGAGGTCCTGGGCGAAGAGCTGATCGTAGACCAGGAAGGCGTGCCCCGCGGTGATCGCCGCCGTGGTCCAGATCGGATCCAGCGACTTGAGGTCGGCCTCCGCGGCCACCTTGACGTAGTTGGTCTGGGCCTGGGCGCTGCCGGCCATGAGGCCGACCGCCAGGGCCGCCATCGCGACGCCCCGTTTTAGGTCTTTCAGGTGCATGTTGATCCTCCGGCTCCCTGTGTTTCAGTATCGGAAAAGGAGTTTCCGTAAAATTCAGTCTAACCCGAGAGGTTCGCGGTGCGCATCACCTTAGAAACCGTCGAGCGCGTCCCCTTCGCCGGCGGTGCTTCCTTCGGCCATACCGGGCCCTATGAGCGGCTGGCGGGCAAGATCCGGCTCGGCGTCGATCCGAAGGCGCCGCACAACCGGGTGATCGTCGACCTCGACAAGGCGCCCAAGGGCGCCGACGGCCTGGTCGAATGCGTCGCCGACTTCACCATCCTGAAGCCGGTGGACATGGCGAAGGGCAATCGCCGCCTGTTCTACGACTGGGGTAACCGCGGCAACATCCGTTGCCTCCAGTTCTTCAACGACGCGATCCATTCCAACACGCCGCGCGAGGCGGCCCATGCCGGCAACGGCTTCCTGTTCCGGCGCGGCTATACGGTGGTCTGGGTCGCCTGGGAAGGGGATCTGCTGCCGGGCGACGGCCGCTTCGTGCTGGAGACGCCGGTCGCGACGGACAATGGCAAGACGATCACGGCGCCGGTGCGCGTCGAGTACATCCTGGACGAGCCGGGCGTGAAGTGCCTGCCGCTCTCCGGCCGCGCCTCGACCCGCAGCTTCCTGACCGTCTCGCTCGACACGACCAAGGCATCGCTGACCGTCCGCCCGTACCCGGACGAGCCGCGCGTCGCGATCGATCCGTCGCGCTGGGAATTCGCGCGCCTCGAAGGCGGGGCAGGGCTCGACGGCTCGGCGAGCGAGACCGGCGTCGCGCCCTCCGATCAGCACATCCATCTCAAGGGCGGCTTCACGCCGGGCCTGATCTACGAGCTGGTCTACACCGCGCGCGACCCGCGCGTGCACGGGCTCGGCCACGCGATGGTGCGCGACGCGATCGCGTTCCTGCGCAATGACGCCTCGGACAAGAACCCGCTCAGGGGCGGCATCGACAAGGCCTACTGCTGGGGCCGCTCGCAGACTGGCCGCGCTATCCGCGACTACGTCTATCTGGGATTCAACGACGACGGCCAGGGTCGCCGCGTATTCGACGGCGTGCTGCCGCACGTCGCCGGCGCCGGCAAGCAGTGGTTCAACCACCGCTTCTCGCTGCCGGTCGTGCCGGCCGGCCAGCAGCACGAGGATCATTTCAACATCGCCGACCGCTTCCCGTTCTCCTATGCGGAGTCGACGGACCACAACACGGGCAAGAAGGACGCGATCCTTAAGCGGCCGAAGACCGACCCGCTGGTGATCCACACGCAGACGTCCAGCGAGTACTGGCAGCGACGCGGCTCGCTGGTCCACACAGACACCGCCGGCAACGACCTGGCGCAGCCGGACAACGTCCGCGTCTTCCTGTGGGCGTCCTCGCAGCACATGTCCGACCCGAACCTGAAGAAGCCGTCGAAGGGCGTGTGCCAGAACTACGTCAACATCGTGCTGACGACGCCATTGTTCCGCGCCGCCCTCGATGCGCTCGACGCCTGGGCGACCAGCGGCACGACGCCGCCGGACTCGCGCATGCCGCGGCGCGCCGACGGCACCATGATCACGATGGAGGAATGGCGGAAGAAGTTCCCGGCGATCCCGGGGATCATGCAGCCGTCCGGCCCGAACCAGCTGAAGCTGCTCGACTTCGGCCCTGATGCCGACGAGAAGGGGATCCTCACCGTCGAGCCGCCGCGCGTGCTCGACAACCAGACCTACGCGATCATGATCCCGGCGGTGGACGCGGACGGCAACGACCTCGGCGGCGTGCGCATGCCGGTGGTCGATGCGCCGCTCGGGACCTATACCGGCTGGAACCTGAGGGGGCCCGGCGGCGGCTACGGCTCCAGCCACACCTTCACCGGCAGCTACATCCCGTTCCCGGAGACCGACGCCGAGCGTGCTTTCACGCGCGACCCAAGGCCCTCGATCCTGTCGCGCTACAAGGACAAGCAGGGATATGTCCGTGCCATCGAGGCGGCGGCGAAGAAGCTCGTCGCCGACCGGCTGATGCTGGAGGAAGACGTGCCGCGAGTCGTCGACGCGGCCCGCGACTGGGGCCGGCCGCGCCACGACGTGAAGACGCTCAGCTGAAGGCGGCGAAGCGCTCGATCAGCCGCTGGAACAGCGTCGCCGCGTCGACGCTGTCCAGCACGAGCGCATTGGCCTCGCGCTTCTGCCGGCGCCACTCGATCACGGTGCGGCCGAGCGAGGGACCCGGCGACATCTCGATGTCGACGCGGCAGTGCTTGCCGCCCATGAGTTCGGGCCACAGCAGGTAGGCGACAGCGCAGGGATCGTGCAGCGGCCCGCCGGTCGCGCCGAAATGCGTGGTCTTGGGGTAGGCGTCGAGGATCCCGGCAATTTGGCGGGCTGGCTCGCTGCCGAGATTGCGGATCGCGGTCACGCGGTCCGCGGTGGCCAGCACCTGGTGCGTCAGCTCGAGCGGGGTCATCGCGATCCGCGCGCCCGACGTGAATACGACATGCGCCGCATGCGGGTCGGCGTAGATGTTGAACTCGGCCGCCGGCGTCGTGTTGCCGAGCCCGATGGCGCCGCCCATCAGCACGATCTCGCGTACGCGCTTCGCGACATCGGGCGCCTGGATCAGGACCGCGGCGAGGTTGGTCAGCGGGCCGATCGCGACGAGCGTGATCTCGCCCTCCGGATGGCGCCGCACCGTGTCGCGGATGAGGTCGACCGCATGGCCGTCGGCAAGGGGGCGGACCGGCGGCTTTAGGGTCGCGCCGTCGATGCCGCTCTCCCCGTGGATATGCGCAGCATCGATCGGGTCGCGCACCAGCGGGCGCGGGCACCCGGCATGGACCGGCGTCGCGGCGCCGGCGAGCTCGACGACGGCGCGTGCGTTGAGCGAGGTCTTGGCGAGCCCGATGTTGCCCGCGACCGTGGTGACGGCGAGGAGGTCGATCTCGGACGAGGCGAGCGCCAGCAGAATCGCGACGGCGTCGTCCTGGCCGGGATCGCAGTCGAGAATGACCTTCCGTCGCGCGGTCACGGCAGGATGCCGCCGATCACCAGCGACAGCGCGGCGAGCGCGCTCGCCGACTTGACCTCGCCGTTGCGGATCGCCGCCCGGATCTCCTCGCGGGTCAGGTAGAGGATCTCCTGTTCCTCGAGGTCGCCGGAGTCGGGTGCCGCGACCTGGCGCGCGCCCTGGGCGTAGAAGAGGTGCCCGACGCTGCAGCGCTGGTTCGAGTGGGTCACCATCTCGGTGAGCTTCCGCCAGCCCGTAGCCTCGTGCCCGGTCTCCTCCATCAGCTCGCGCTTGGCGGTTTCCAGCGGATCCTCGCCCGGGTTCATGCCGCCGGCCGGCGGCGTCAGGCTGATGTCGCGGACGCCGTGCTTGTACTGCCGGATCACGATGAAACGGCCGTCATCGCGCTCGACCACCATCAGGGCGTAGTCGAGGAGCTGCACCTGGTGGAAGCCCTCGACCACGCGGCCGTCGGGCAGGTGGACGGTCTCCGAGAACACGCGGAGCCAAGGCAGGTCCGCATAGACCTCCTTGCGATCGCTGACGGTCCACTTTTCCATCGACGTGAGGCTCCGCTCGAAAGTCGGCGATCCTAACCAGAGTTTCCGCGGCCGGCCATCCGCGTGTAGGATGCGGGCTTCCCCGGCACCCGTTTCCGAGCCTCACGCGCCATGACCACGCTCGTCCCGTCCGTCCGCCGCGACTCCCTCGTCATCGGGCTGATCGGCGTGGCGCACTTCATGTCGCACTTCTTCCAGCTGGCGCTGGCGCCGATCTTCCCGCTGCTGAAAGACGAGTTCGACGTCAGCTGGACCGCGCTCGGCGGCGTCACCGCAGTGTTCTATGCCGTCTCCGGCATCTGCCAGGCTTTGGTCGGGGTCTGGTGCGACCGCTACGGCGCCGCGCGCGTGCTCTACATGGGCCTGGCGCTGCTGGCGCTCTCGGTCGCCGCCGCTGCCTTCGTTCCGTATTTCTGGATGCTCTATCCGCTGGCGGCGCTGGCCGGCATGGGCAACAGCGTCTTCCATCCGGCCGATCTCTCGATCCTCTCGACGCGGGTGAGCCATGGCCGCCTCGGCCGCGCCTATTCGGTGCACGGCCTCTCGGGCACGCTGGGGTACGCGACCTCGCCGGCGGTGATCGGGACCATGGCGTTCACGATCGGCTGGCGCCCGGCGCTGCTGATCGCGGGCGTCGTGGGCCTGGTCGTGCTGGCACTGGTCTCGCGCTTTGACGAGGCGCTCGGCGGCCGCGCCACCCTCTACGACAAGATGCGCGACGATCATCGCTACGGCGCGCTGATCCGCCAGCCCGGCATCGTCTCGGGCTTCGTCTTCTTCGCGCTGGCCGCGATTGCCGGCATCGGCTTCCAGAGCTTCGGCGTGCCGGCGCTGATCTCGATCCACGAGGTGCCGCTCGCGGTGGCGACCACCGGCCTCACCGTCTACCTGCTGGCGCAGGCGAGCGGCATCTTCGCCGGCGGCTGGCTCGTCGACTGGACCAGCCGGCACGACCTCGTCGCGGTGATCGGCATGGGGCTGGCGGCGCTTGCGATGGCGGTCGCCGGCGGCTCGATGTTCCCGTTCACCGCAGTGCTAGGGCTGATCGCCTTCGCTGGGTTCTCGGCCGGCACCGTGGGCCCGGCCCGCGACATGCTGATCCGAGCCGCCGCGCCCGAGGGCGCCACCGGCAAGGTGTTCGGCTTCGTCTATTCAGGCCTCGACATCGGCTCGTGCCTGGGGCCGCTCGCCTTCGGCTGGCTCATGGACCACGACTCGCCGCGCCTGGTCTTCGCCGCGATCGCGCTCACCATGGCGCTGACCTTGCCGATGGTCGTCGCCGTGCGCCGCAACGCCAAGAAGCCGGCGGCGGCGCAGCCGGCGGATTAGGGAACGAGTCGGCGGTAGATCTCGGGGGTTACGCGGTCGGACGGCGGAAGGCCTTCGCGCGCGAGGTATTGCGCCAGCGCCGCCTTGGTCTTCGGCCCCGCCACGCCGTCCGCCGGACCCGGATTGAGGCCGAGCCTGGTCAGCGCCCCCTGCACCTGCGCGATCTCTGCCTTGCTTACGCTGGCTCGTGCGGCTGGTGCGCCGGAGCCGGCGCGGGACGTCGACATCGACGCGGACCCGCCGCCCGAACCATAAGGCGTGGTCATCTGCTGATAGGTGGTGCCGGGATTGCAGTTGCCGTTCCCGATCCCGCAATCCCACCGGAACGCCTGCGGGATGCCGTGCAGGAGGCCGCCGGTCATGCGGCAGACGCAGACATTGCCATTCTGGCACATCCGTTCGTTGGCATTGCTGGGCGAGCAGCCGGGAAGCGGCTGCGCCGAAGCGGGCGCGAACGAGAAGAAAAGGGCAGGGAGGGCGAGCATAAGGACGCGACGCATCGAGCACCTCAGGGTCGCCGCGCGTCTCACCCCAGCCGCCGGCACTGCCGAGACTAGCAGATCGGCGGCCGGACGCTAGTCGGCGTAGGAGCCGACCGCGCGCGCCTTGGCCTTCACCAGGGCCGACAGCAGGTCGAAGGTCGGCGTCGGCACGCCCTTGAGGCGGCCGAGCTCGGCCGGTGCCGCGAACAGGGAGTCGAACTCCATGCGACGGCCTTTCAAGATGTCGAGGATGATCGAGGAGATGTGGGTCTGGTTCCTCTGCGCGGCCAGCAGCTTCTCGGCATCGACGCCGGTCTCGTGGCCGAAGGCGCGGGCGACCGCGCCGATCTCGGCGACGATGGTGCGGACCGCTTCGGCGCAGACGGGATCCGAGTAGGTCGCCTTCGGCGTCGTGCCGGTCAGGCAACCGAGGAGGCCCGAGCAGATGTTCTGAGTCGCTTTGGCCCAGACCGTGGTGCGGATCGTCGAGGTCTTCTCGACCGCGAGGTCTTCGATCGTCCAGCCGTCGAGTTGGATGAGGCCGCTGACCCCGGGCACGACGCCCCCGGCGGGAACGACCTGCACATGGGTGTATCCGTTGGCCCGGGCGACCGGGATCAGTTCGCTGTCGGGGTTGACGGCGATCCAGGAGGAGACATCCGGGGTGTATTCGCCGACCTCGGTCGTGTCGCGCGTGGCGCGGACGGCGTCGATCTCCAGGAGCCCGAGGACCGTCGTGGGCGCGATGAGACCTGGGAAGACCCTCTGTCCCCCCAGCTCGACGACCGTGTCGGCCTTGTCGGGCAGACCGGTGCCGACCTTCTCGATGC
>CAZZLX010000048.1:0-13138 GCA_964655235.1 uncultured Rhizobium sp. | reverse complement strand
GTGTAGTCGCCGGTGGCGCGATCGAAGTCGCCGATCGCAGCGCGCGGCTCCATCGCGTTCGGAACCAGGCGGTTGTTGACCAGGTCGATCTTCGCGACCTTGTGCGCCTTGGCGAAAGCGGCGTCGACCGCGGCCTTGTCGCCGAGGCCCCAGTCGTAGCAGATGTTGCCCTTGGCCTGTTCCCAGACCTGCGGCGCGCCCGGCTTGATCGCGTCCTTGAGCGACACGGCGGCCGGCTTGACTTCGTAGTCGACGCCGAGCGCGTCGGCGGCGTCGCGGGCCTGCTGCTTGGTCTCGCCGATGACGACGGCGACGATGTCGCCGACATGGCGGACGTATTCCTGGGCGAGCACCGGATGAGGCGGCTCGACCATCGGGGTGCCGTCCTGGTTCTTGACCAGCCAGCCGCAGGGAAGCCCGCCGACCTTCATGTCGTCGCCGGTGAAGCAGGCGACGAAGCCCGGCATCTTCTCCGCCTTCGACCGGTCGATCTTCTTGATCTTGGCGTGCGCGTGCGGCGAGCGGACCATGATCGCGTAGGTCTGGCCCGGGCGGTTGATGTCGTCGGTGTAGGTGCCGCTTCCGGTGAGGAAACGCGCGTCTTCGCGGCGCCTTACGGAAGCGCCGATCCCCGTACCTTCTGGCATGGCGGTCTCTCCCTCATCTTCGTCTTTGTTGGGTCGATCTCTCTTTGGCTCGGTGCTCTCAGGCCATGGCCTTGGCGCCGGCGGCGATCGACTTGACGATGTTGTGATAGCCCGTGCAGCGGCAGATGTTGCCCTCGAGCCACTCGCGGATCTCGGTCTCGGACGGGTTCTTGTTGTTCTTCACGAGGTCGATGGCGCTCATCACCATGCCGGGCGTGCAGAAGCCGCACTGCAGGCCGTGATGCTCGCGGAAGGCCTCCTGCATCGGGTGCAGCTTGCCGTCTTTGGCCAGGCCTTCGATGGTGAGGACTTCCGCTCCTTCGGCCTGGGCGGCCAGCATGGTACAGCTCTTCACCGACTTGCCGTCGACATGGACGACGCAGGCGCCGCACTGGCTGGTATCGCAGCCCACATGGGTCCCGGTCAGGCCCAGGGTCTCGCGGATGAACTGGACGAGAAGCGTGCGCGGCTCAACCTGGCCGGACACCTTCTTGCCGTTGACGGTCATCGACACAGTGGTGGGCATCGCCCCCTCCCGCATTTTTGCATCTCTAAGGTCTTGGCCGTCCGGGCGAGACGGTTGGTTCTTGAAATTGGGGGCCCGGGCAGCGTCGGGGGTTAGTGTCGACCGGCGGCGCGGTATCGGTCAAGCTCTTGCAACTCAACGGTGGAAGGCTTCCCTAGGCACCGTGAAAGCGGCTATGAAACCGTCACAAAGGAACGAGGTGAGCGCCGGATGCCGCAGCCGATCGAGTTCTGGTTCGATTTCTCCTCGCCCTACGGCTATCTGGCGGCCCAGCGCATCGACAAGCTCGCCGAGAACCACCGCCGCTCCACCTCCTGGAAGCCGTTCCTGCTGGGTGCCGTCTTCAAGGTGACGGGCAGCCAGCCGCTGCTGAACTTCCCGCTGAAGGGCGAGTACTCGCGCCGCGACATGGAGCGCTCGGCCCGCGAATACGAGGTTCCGTTCAAGATCCCCGAGAAATTCCCGTTCCTGTCGGTGGCCGCAGCCCGCGCGTTCTACTTCCTGGATGCGAGCGACCCGGGCAAGGCAAGGGCCTATGCCAAGGCCGTCTATGCCCGGATCTTCGGGGAGGGCAAGCCGCCGGAGACGGGCGAGGCCGCCGCCGAGATCGGAACCCAAGTCGGCGTCGATCCGAAGGCGATCCTCGCCGGGATCGAGGACCAGGCGATCAAGGACAAGCTCCGCCAGGAGACCGACCGCGCCGTCCAGCTCGGCGTCTTCGGCTCGCCCTTCTTCATCGTCGACGGCGAGCCCTTCTGGGGCCACGACCGCCTGGAGCAGATTGACCGCTGGCTCGAGACCGGCGGCTGGTGAGCCTGGTCGCATGACCGTCATCTCCTCGCAGGTGAATCCGCGCTCGGAGGAGTTCCGCCGCAACTCGGACGCGACGCGGGCGGCGGTCGACGACCTCAAGGCGACCGTCGGCAAGATCGCGCTCGGCGGCGGCGAGGAAGCGCGAAAGCGCCATCTCGGCCGCAACAAGCTGCTGCCGCGCGAGCGCGTGCGGACGCTGCTCGACCCGGGCTCGCCCTTCCTCGAGCTCTCGCAGCTCGCGGGTTTCGGCATGTACGGCGCCGACGAGGTGCCGGCCGGCGGGATCCTGACCGGCATCGGCCGCGTCGCGGGCCGCGAATGTGTGGTCATCGCCAACGACGCGACCGTGAAGGGCGGCACCTACTACCCGGTCACGGTGAAGAAGCATCTCCGCGCCCAGGAGATCGCGCGCGAGAACAACCTTCCCTGCGTCTACCTGGTCGATTCCGGCGGCGCCAACCTGCCGAACCAGGATTCGGTCTTCCCCGACCGCGACCATTTCGGCCGCATCTTCTACAACCAGGCGACGCTCTCGGCCGCCGGCGTGCCCCAGATCGCCGTGGTGATGGGAAGCTGCACCGCCGGCGGCGCCTACGTGCCGGCGATGTCGGACGAGACCATTATCGTGAAGGGCCAGGGCACTATCTTCCTGGGCGGCCCGCCGCTGGTGAAGGCCGCGACCGGCGAGGTCGTCACGGCCGAGGACCTCGGCGGCGCCGACGTGCATACGCGGATCTCCGGTGTCGCCGACCATTTCGCCGACGACGACGCGCATGCGCTCGGGATCGCGCGGGGGATCGTCGGCAACCTGAACCGCACGAAGTCGAACCCGCTCGACATCGCCAAGCCCGAGGATCCGCTCTACGATCCGGCCGAGCTCTACGGCGTGGTGCCGCCGGACCTGCGCACGCCCTACGACGTGCGCGAGGTGATCGCGCGTCTCGTCGACGGCTCGCGCCTCGACGAGTTCAAGGCGCGCTACGGCGCCACGCTGGTCTGCGGCTTCGCGCGCATCATGGGCTATCCGGTCGGCATCCTCGCCAACAACGGCATCCTGTTCTCGGAATCGGCGCTCAAGGGCGCGCACTTCATCGAGCTCTGCTGCCAGCGGAAGATCCCGCTTTTGTTCCTGCAGAACATCTCGGGCTTCATGGTCGGGCGCAAATACGAGTCCGGCGGCATCGCCAAGGACGGGGCCAAGCTGGTGACCGCGGTCAGCTGCGCCCAGGTGCCGAAGTTCACGGTGCTGATCGGCGGCAGCTTCGGCGCCGGCAACTACGGCATGTGCGGCCGCGCCTTCCAGCCAAGGCTGCTGTGGATGTGGCCGAACGCGCGCATCTCGGTGATGGGCGGCGAGCAGGCCGCCGCCGTGCTGGCGCAGGTGCGGCGCGACAATATCGAGGCGAAGGGCGGCGCCTGGCCGGCTTCGGAGGAAGAGGCATTCAAGGCGCCGATCCGGAGCCAGTACGAGACCCAGGGCCATCCCTACTACGCCAGCGCGCGCCTATGGGACGACGGCGTGATCGATCCGGTCGACACACGCATGGCGCTCGGCCTCGGCATCTCCGCGGCGCTGAACGCGCCGATCCCGGACCCGCGCTTCGGCGTCTTTCGGATGTGAGGCGGATTTGAGCGAAGCAACCGTCCTGGTCTCGACCGACGCGCGCGGCGTCGCGACCGTCACCCTGAACCGGCCCGACATCCGGAACGCCTTCAACGAGACCCTGCTCGAGGAGCTGCTCTCGGCCTTCGATCGCGTGGCGACGGACCCGAAGGCGCGGCTGATGGTGCTTGCGGGGGCCGGCAAGGCGTTCTGCGCCGGCGGCGACCTCAACTGGATGAGGAAGCAGGGCACCCTCAGCGAGAAGGAAAACCAGGAAGACGCCTATCGCCTGGCGGTGATGCTGAAGACGCTCGACATCCTGCCGAAGCCGGTGATCGGCCGCATCCAGGGGGCGGCCTTCGCCGGCGGCATCGGGCTGGTCTCGTGCTGCGACGTCGCGATCGCCGCCGAAGGCACCAGGTTCTCGCTCTCGGAAGTGAAGATCGGCCTGGCGCCCGCGACCATCGGCCCCTACGTGACGGCCGCGATCGGCCCGCGCCAGATGCGCCGCTACGCGATCTCGGGCGAGGTGTTCGACGCGCAGGAGGCGCGCCGCATCGGCCTCGTCCATGAGGTCGTGCCCGCGGACGCACTGGACGCGGCGGTCGAGAAGGCGGTCGCCGAGTTCCTGCTGGGCGGGCCCGAGGCGCAGGCGGCGGCGAAGCAGCTGGTCCGCGACGTGTCGTGGCGTCGGCTCGACGAGGCTTTGATGCGCGACACCGCCTCCCGGATCGCCAGGCGGCGCGCCTCGGCGGAAGGCATCGAGGGCCTGCAGTCCTTCCTCGAGAAACGCAAACCGAGCTGGGTGCGCTCATGACCTCCGATCCCGCGCTCGCCGCCCGCGCTCGGAACTGGCTGTTCGACAGGCACCTGCCGATCTGGCGTACCCATGGCTGGGACGCGAAGCATGGCGGCTTCCACGAACGCCTCAGCCAGGACTTCAAGCCGATCGAGCTCGGCTACAAGCGCCTTCTGGTGCAGTGCCGGCAGCTCTACTGCTACAGCCATGCCTGCATCATGGGCCGTCGCGGCGACAACGAGCGCGCGGCGCGCGATGGCTATGCCTTCCTGATGCGCCACTACCGCGACAGGCGGAACGGCGGCTGGTTCTTCACCGTGACTCCCGACGGCCAGAAGCTCGACGGCAAGAAGGACTTCTACGGCCACGCCTTCATCCTCTTCGGGCTCGGCTACTATCATCGCGCCACCGGCGACGTGACCGCGCTCGGCGCCGCCGAGGAGACGCTCGAGGTCATGAAGCTGAAGCTCCATGACGGGCGGCACGGCGGCTATCACGTCGCCGCCGACGAGGCCTGGAACATCCTGCCGGGCCTGCGCCTCCAGAACCCGCACATGCACATGCTCGAAGGCCTGCTGTCGCTCGACGAGGCGGCCCCCTCCGCCGTATACCGTGACGAGGCGGCGCGCATTGTCGAGATGTTTCAGACGAAGTTCTTCGACGGAACGACCTTGGGCGAATACTTCGCCGACGACTGGAAGCCCGATCCCAAGCGCGGCCATGTCGTCGAGCCTGGCCATCACTTCGAATGGTCCTGGCTCTTGGCCCGCTTCGCTAAGGCCTATGGCCGCCCCGACGTGCAGGAGACCGCCGATAAGCTGTTCGAGTTCGCCCGCGCGCACGGCCTCGATGCGCAGTATGGCGGTGTCTACGACGAGGTCGACCGCTACGGCCGCGTGCTCAATGACCGCAAGCGCATCTGGCCGCTGACCGAGTGCATGAAGGCCTATGCCCAGCGCCCGCATCTGAGGCTGGAGCTCGCGCGCCACGTCCGCTTCCTCTTCGACCGCTACCTCAAGGACGACGGCCGCTGGAACGAGCATCTTGACCGGCGGCTCAACGTCGTGAACCCGGCGATGCCGGGGTCGACCGGCTATCACGTGCAACTCGGCATCCTCGAGGCGCTGCCGGCGCTGGACGCGACGTGATGCTGAAGAGCCTGCTGATCGCCAATCGCGGCGAGATCGCCTGCCGTGTGATCCGGACGGCGAAGCGGCTCGGGCTCCGGACCATCGCCGTCTATTCCGCGGCCGACCGCGCCGCGCAGCACGTCCTCGCCGCCGACGAGGCGTATCCGATCGGCCCGGCGCCAGCGCGCGAAAGCTATCTCAGGATCGACCGCATCATCGAAGCGGCGAAGAAGTCGGGCGCCGAGGCGATCCACCCGGGCTACGGCTTCCTTTCCGAGAATGCCGACTTCGCCGATGCCTGCGCTGCGGCCGGCATCGTCTTCGTCGGCCCGCCGGCCTCCGCCATTCGCGCGATGGGCTCGAAGTCCGCGGCGAAGGCGCTCCTGGAAAGTACCGGGGTGCCGCTGGTGCCGGGCTATCACGGCCAAGACCAGGCCGAGGCGAAGCTCGCCGGCGAGGCCAGGCGCATCGGCTATCCGGTGCTGATCAAGGCCTCGGCCGGCGGCGGCGGCAAGGGCATGCGCATCGTCGAGCGCGAAGCGGATTTTTCTGGTTCGCTCGCTTCGGCCAGGCGCGAGGCCGCGTCGTCGTTCGGCGACGACCGCGTGCTGATCGAGAAGTACCTGACGAAGCCCAGGCACATCGAGATCCAGGTATTCGCCGACGACCACGGCAACGCGGTCTACCTGCACGAGCGCGACTGCTCAATCCAGCGTCGGCATCAGAAGGTGGTGGAGGAAGCGCCCGCGCCGGGCATGACGCCGGCACGTCGCACGGAGATGGGCGAGGCGGCGGTCGCCGCGGCGCGCGCGGTCGGCTATCGCGGCGCGGGCACGGTCGAGTTCATCGCTGAGGGCGAGCGTTTCTACTTCATGGAGATGAACACGCGTCTCCAGGTCGAGCATCCGGTGACCGAGATGATCACCGGCCAGGACCTGGTCGAGTGGCAACTCCGCGTCGCTTCCGGCGAGGCCTTGCCGTTGAAGCAGGACCAGATCCCGCTCGACGGTCACGCGATGGAGGTCCGCCTCTACGCCGAGGACCCGTCCAAGGACTTCCTGCCGCAGACCGGCACGCTGCACCACCTCCGCTTTCCCGACGCCTCGAGCGCGGTCCGCATCGACACCGGCGTGACCCAAGGCGACACGATCGGCATCCACTACGATCCGATGATCGCCAAGGTGATCGTCCATGCCGAGACCCGCGAAGCCTGCGCCCGCCGCCTCGCCCAAGCCTTGGCGGAAGTCGAGGCCGTCGGCCTCGGCACCAACGCCGCGTTCCTGAAGCGGCTGGCCGAGCATCCCGCCTTCGTCCGCGGCGAGGTCGATACGGGATTCCTCGGCCGGCACGGCGACGAGGTCGTGCCGAAGGAAGAGCCGGTATCCGATCGCGTCCTCGCGCTGGCGACGCTGGCGAAGCTCGACGCCATCACCCGCGCCAGCACGGCCGCGCCGGCCGATCCGCACTCGCCCTGGGCGCAGAGCCGCGGCTGGCGCCTCAACGAAGCCGGCCTGGTGCGGCTCAAATGGCAGGACGGCGAGCGCGTCATCGACATCACCGCGCATGTCGACGGTGGCGGCTATCGCCTCGATCTTCCAGGCGCCTCCGTCACGGCGTCCGCGAGGCTCCACGAAAGCCGGGTGCGCGCGACGATCGACGGCGTCACCACGCAGGCGACCGTCGTCTTGCAGGGGGACGAGGCCACGGTATTCGAGGGCGGCACCGTCCATCGCCTCGTCTTCATCGATGCGACCCGGCGCGCCGGCGCGGATGCCGTTGCCGCCGGCCGCCTGACAGCGCCCATGCCGGGCAAGCTGGTGCAGGTGCTGGTGAAAGCGGGCGATGCGGTCGAGAAGGGCCAGCCGCTGGTCGTGCTCGAGGCGATGAAGATGGAGCACACGGTCAAGGCGCCCCGCGCCGGCAAGATCGCCTCCATCGGCTACGCCGCCGGCGAGCAGGTCGAGGAGGGAGCGAGCCTGGTCGAGCTTGATTAAAGATCTGATTCATCATTTAACACATAATATTTATGTGTTAAAAATTTTGGTTTTTTCGAACATATTGGGCATACATGCTGAAGCCCACTTATGTCCTCCCTTCACTCCCGCCGCAGGGTGAACTGGAAACGAACGCCGTTCTGCGGCTCGCCGCCAGGGCCCATCGCCATCTCGCAGAGGTGAAGGGTAAGGCTTCGAGCATTCCCAATCAGTCGATCCTCATCGACACCTTGTCATTGCAGGAAGCAAAGGCGAGTTCCGAGATTGAGAACATCGTCACCACGCAGGACGAACTTTTCCAGCTGAGTTTCTTTCCCAACGCCCCGGCCTCTGCGGCGGCAAAAGAGGTCACTCACTATCGCGACGCGTTGAAACGAGGTTTCGACAATCTCCGACGTAGCCAGGGACTCCTGACCAACAACACCATCATGGACATGTTTCGAGTCCTGAAAGGGACGACCGATGGCTTTCGTGCGACGCCCGGTACCGTTCTGAGGAACGAGTCCACAGGAGAACCGGTCTACGTCCCGCCACAGAGCTACGACGAGATCGTCGCTCATATGACAGCGCTAGAGCGCTTCATTAACGTCGACGAGGCCAGCACGCTCGATCCTTTGGTCAAGATGGCGCTGATCCATCATCAGTTCGAGAGCATTCACCCATTCTCTGATGGCAACGGACGTATCGGCCGCATCCTCAATGTCCTCTACCTGACGCGGACCGGCCTGCTCGACATCCCGATCCTTTATCTCAGCCGCTACATCACGACACACAAGGACGAGTATTACCGCCTGCTGCAGTCGGTGCGCGACGACGGCAACTGGGAGCCATGGCTTCTGTATGTTCTGACAGCCGTCGCCGAAACGTCTCAGCGCACGCTGGAGCTCATCGAAGGAATGCGGGAGCTGATGGCGAACTACAAGCAAAGGCTCCGCGCGCATTCCTCAGTCCGCTATTCCCAGGATCTGCTCAACAATCTCTTCCGCCACCCCTACACGCGCATCGAATTCGTCCAAGAAGACCTCGGCGTTTCCCGGCAAACGGCGGCAAAGTATCTTGAGCAACTGGCCGCAGCGGGCTTTGTCGAAAAGCAGTCGAAGGGGCGCAACAACTACTACGTCAATACGCCGCTAGTGGCGTTGCTCATGCGCGTGTCTCAAGGTGGTTGAGATGGTCAGCTCAGCAATGAGGACGAGAGGACAGTCATGAAGCTTCAGGGACATTCGGCGATCGTCACCGGCGGCGGCTCCGGTCTCGGCGCGGCGACGGCGAAGGCGCTGGCGAAGGCAGGCGCCACGGTCGCGGTGTTCGACGTCAACAAGGCGGCGGCGGAAGCCGTCGCGAAGGAGATCGGCGGCATCGCGATCGCCTGCGACGTCTCGGATGCGGCGTCGACCGAAGCGGCCGTCGCGGAAGCCGCGAAGGCGCAGGGTCCGGCGCGCGTCGCCGTCGCCTGCGCCGGCATCGCACCGGCGGCGCGCATCGTCGGCCGCGAAGGCCCGCTGGCGCTCGCCGACTTCCGCCGCGTGATCGAGGTCAACCTGATCGGCACCTTCAACATCATGCGGCTGGTCGCGGCCGGCGCCTCCCAGCTTCCGGCGCTGGAGGATGGCGAGCGCGGGGTCGTCGTCACCACCGCCTCGGTCGCCGCCTTCGAGGGCCAGATCGGCCAGGCCGCCTACTCGGCCTCCAAGGGCGGCGTCGCGGCGCTGACCTTGCCGGCGGCGCGCGAGTTCGCCAAGGCCGGCATCCGCGTCTGCACCATCGCGCCCGGCCTGTTCGGCACGCCGCTGCTGCTCAACATGCCGCAGCCGGTGCAGGACGCGCTGGCCGCGACCGTGCCCTTCCCGACCCGCTTCGGCCACCCCGAGGAATACGCGAGGATGGTTCTGGCGATCATCGACAACCCGATGCTGAACGGCGAGACGATCCGCCTCGACGGCGCGCTCCGGATGCAGCCGAAGTGAACGTCTAGTTCGGAAGCTTGCCGAGATCGTCGATGAACTTGGCGAGCGCCGCGTCGAGCTCGGTGACGCCGGCGGCGTCGTGGGTCGAGAGCGTGATCTCGACCTTGTTGTAGACGTTGGACCACTCGGGATGGTGGTCGAGCTGCTCGGCCTTCAGCGCCACCCGTGTCATGAAGGAGAAGGCGGCGTTGAAGTCCGGGAACTTGAACGTCTTGTGGATCGCGTCCCGACCCTGCACCTCGGTCCAGCCGTCGAGCAGCGTGAGCGCCTGGACGCGGGCCGCCCCTTCGAGCTTCTTCGGACGCATGATCCCTCCTCGGATGCTTGCATCCGACGTTACCGCCCGCTATCGCAACACGCCATGACCGCCCAGGTTGCGCCCCGCCGATGAAAGACTGGACAGGACGCCCCGCGCCCAGCCTGGACGAGCTCGCTCAGATCGCCGAGGCGGCCTTCCGGCGGTTGCCGGCGCCGTTCCGCCAGATGGCCGGCGACATCCTCTTCCATGTCCAGGACTTCGCCGACGAGGACGTGCTCAAGTCGATGGGAATCGAGGACCCGTTCGAGCTGACCGGCCTCTACGACGGGATCGACCTTACCGAACGTGTCGCGGGCGATACCGCGCAATCCAGGGTTCACCTCTACCGCCGCCCGATCCTCGACGAATGGGCGGAGCGCGGCGACGTCGCGCTCGACGTCCTGGTCGAGCACGTGCTGATCCACGAGATCGGCCATCACCTCGGCCTGTCCGACGAGGAAATCGAGGCGATCGAGGCCGCGGCCGACCGCTGAAAGCGCCTATGCGCTTGACTTAATTCAAGCTCGGCCGATGATTGGTAAGAGTACGCCTCGTTCCGGTGGGGAAGATGTCCGACGGACGCAAGACCGTTCTCGTCGTCGACGATTCGTCGTTCATGCGCACGCTGGTGAAGCAGATCCTCGGGGTCGACGAGGCCTTCAACGTCATCGGCGAGGCCGCTGACGGCGTCACCGCGGTCGCCATGGCGATGACCAGCAAGCCCGACATCATCATCCTCGACATCGAAATGCCGAAGATGGACGGGCTCGAGGCGATGAAGCGCCTCAAGCTGTTCAGCAAGGCCAAGGTCATCATCCTGTCCTCGGTCGCGCAGGTGGGGTCGGAAGCCGCCCAGAAGGCACGCATGCTGGGCGCCTTCGAGGTGATCCCGAAGCCGTCTGGCGCGATCAGCATGGACTTGAAGCCGAAGCGCGGCCGTCAGCTGCTCGAGGTCATCCATGCCGCGGCCGGGCTGCCGCCGCCCGACTTCCAGCAGCTCGCGATGCGCATCAAGCAGTTGTCGGTGTCGGAGTAATCCGGATTTCGGCCCGCGCCGCGAGGTCGAGACCCGCCCGCAGCCGCAGCAGGTTCGTCGCCGCCCCGGGAAGCGTCACGATGCCGTCGAACAGGCGATGCGCATCCGCGAGGCTCTGCGGAAACGGCTGAATCATTTCCGGCGTGACCTCGATCGACCCCAGCACCTCGTCGAGCCCGAGAACGACCAGCTTCGCATCGCCCGCGGCGGCGCCATAGGCGAGCAGCGCACCGGCGGGCGTTCCGGTCGATTCGCCGAGCAACCCGCGCCCGTCGATGTACGGAACGACGCGGCCGCGCCAGGTCGGCGCTTCGTCCGAGGTCATGGCATTGATCCAGACGTCTAGCACCGAGCTCGCCGGAACCAGGACCTGATAGGTCCCGATCCGGCCGCGGAGGTGCATGCTCACGACGCCACTTCCGCGCGAGCCTCGCGCCGCCGACCGCCGGAGCGGGCGAGATCGATGAGCGCATCCGCGTCGAGCACGAGGATCGGGCTGCCGTCGCCGAGCAGCGCCGCGCCGCCGACGCCGGGCAGCGCCGCCAGCGCCGGATGCAGATCGCGCAGCAGGAGTTCCTGACGACGGAGCAATCGGTCGACCTCGACCGCGATCGAGGCCTCGCCGCTGGCGACTATGACGGCGTGGCCACCGGCGCCTGTCGCCGTCGACATGCCGAGAAGCCCGGCGAGACCGTGGAGCGGCAAGGCGATGTTGCCGCGCAGGAGCACGCGCCGCCCACCGGCATGGCGCAGGCGATCCGCGTCGATCTCCTCGACCGCGACGATGTTGCGTTCGGGGATCGCGAAGGTCTGGCCGGCGATCTCCACCAGGAGCGCCGGCAGCACCGCCGCCGACAGGGGCAGCCTAAGGATGAAGCTGGTCCCGACGCCGGCCTCGGTGCGGATGTCGACGCGACCGCCGAGCCGGGTGACGGTGTGCATGACGACGTCCATGCCGACGCCGCGCCCGGAGGTCTCGGTGACCGACGCCGCGGTCGAGAAGCCCGGCGCGAAGACGAAGCGATAGATGCGGTCGGGCGACATGCTGCGGCTTTCGGCCTCGTCGACCAGACCACGCGCCACCGCCTTGAGGCGGATGGCCTCGGCATCGAGGCCGCGCAGCACTGCACGGCGCGCCGGAAGAGGAGGCACCCGCCGCCGACAGCGACCGGCACGTCGCCGAGATTCCTGTGCCCGAGCCGTTCCTCGCCGTGCTCTCGACTCCACGGTTAAGCGAAGCAAAAGCATTCTGATTCGCGCGAACTCGATCAATGCGACGACGAATACGCCGGCTCGAAAAGACCGGCGTATTCGTGCTGCGCGAAGATCCGGACTACGGGAACTGCGGATTGCCGTAGGGATAGAACTTCGTCAGATCCGCATGCTTGTACGGCAGCGCTTCGAGCCGCACGGTACCCAGGAACGGCTCCAGCGGCTCGACCAGCAGGATGGTCTTGGCCCAGCCGTTGTCGTCGAAGCCTCGGCGAAAATGCGCGCGCGACTTGATCGCGATCACGTCGTAGGAATCGGGATCAAGCCCATTGTCGCGCAGCGTCGAGACTTCCATGATCTGAACGAGGTAGGGCGACAGCACCACGGTATTCCCGTCGCCGATGTCGACCGCGACCCAGCGCTGGCCCGGCCCGTTGCGGCGGCCCTGGGTCTCGATGACGTGCTTGATCTTGCCCTTGATGCGGACCGGCTCGCCGGCCGAGACGTCGAGCTTGCCGCCGACCGCCATGTCGAACGGATCGCCGACCTTGGCCGACGCCAGCCGGGCGCAAGCCTCTTCGTCGGCGAGCGTCGCGATCAGCGTCTTCTTCAGGCCCTGCTTGATCACCTGCTCTAGCAGCCAGGTGCCGGCGCCCGAGCGGTCGCTGTGGTCGGCGAGCACGACCGGCGTCTCCCCGGCCTCGCACGCCTTCTTCGCCAATGCCACGCCGTCCGGCATCAGATGGATCTTGGCGGCCTTCACCAGGTCCGCGCGCTTGCGCCACGTGAATTCCGCGATCTCGTCGGCGATCTGCTTCGAGAGATCCGGCTTGCCGTTGGTCATCGCCTGGATGGTGATGCCGAAGTCGACGACATCGGACCAGGGAAAGCTGAACATGACGTTGACGTAGACGTCGGGCTCCCGCGCTTCCCACACCAGCGCCCGCTGCACCAGGTCCATCCACGGCGAGGCACCGGTCCACTGCATGACGGTCGGCGTCGCGATCGGCACCTTGATGGTGACGGTCGCCTGCTTGTAGTCGCCGCGGATTGCGCGGACCCGCATGCGCGCTGCGCGCTCGCCCTGCAGACACTCGGCGCAAGGCGGGATGT
>CAZZLX010000047.1:0-13139 GCA_964655235.1 uncultured Rhizobium sp. | reverse complement strand
CGAGCGCAACGGCGAGCGCTACGAGTTCCTCCGCTGGGGCCAGGACGCGTTCTCGAACTTCCGCGTGGTGCCGCCGGGCACCGGCATCTGCCACCAGGTGAACCTCGAATACCTGGCGCAGGTGGTGTGGACCAACTCCTTCGAAGGGCCGACCGTGGCGTATCCCGACACGCTGGTCGGCACCGACAGCCACACGACGATGGTCAACGGCATGGCGGTGCTGGGCTGGGGCGTCGGCGGCATCGAGGCCGAGGCGGCGATGCTGGGTCAGCCGGTGTCGATGCTGATTCCCGAGGTCGTCGGCTTCAGGCTGACCGGCAAGCCGAAGGAAGGCACGACCGCGACGGACGTAGTGCTGACCGTCACGCAAATGCTGCGCAAGAAAGGCGTGGTCGGCAAGTTCGTCGAGTTCTTCGGGCCCGGGCTCTCCGGCCTGACGCTCGCCGACCGCGCGACCATCGCCAACATGGCGCCCGAGTACGGCGCCACCTGCGGCTTCTTCCCGATCGACGGCGAGACCATCAAGTACCTGAAGTTCTCCGGCCGCGACGCCGATCGCGTGGCGCTGGTCGAGGCCTATGCCAAGGCCCAGGGCATGTGGCGCGAGGACTCGACGCCGGATCCGGTGTTCACCGACACGCTCGAGCTCGATCTCGGCACCGTCGAGCCGTCGCTCGCCGGCCCGAAGCGCCCGCAGGACCGCGTGCTGCTGTCGGCGACGTCCGGCGCCTTCGGAGCAGCGCTCAAGGAGATGGGCGGCGGCGACCGCAGCGTGCCCGTAGCCGGCACCAACTACGAGCTCAAGGACGGCGACGTCGTGATCGCCGCGATCACGAGCTGCACCAACACCTCGAACCCGGCAGTGCTGATCGCCGCCGGCCTGCTGGCGAAGAACGCGGTCGCCAAGGGCCTGACGACCAAGCCGTGGGTCAAGACCTCGCTGGCGCCCGGAAGCCAGGTGGTCACCGACTATCTCGAGAAGGCCGGGCTGCAGGTCGAGCTCGACAAGCTCGGCTTCAACTTGGTCGGCTACGGCTGCACGACCTGCATCGGCAACTCCGGCCCCTTGAGCGACGAGATCATCGCCGCGGTCGAGGCGAAGGATCTGGTGGTCGCGGCCGTGCTCTCGGGCAACCGCAACTTCGAAGGCCGCGTCAGCCCGCAGACCAAGGCCAACTACCTGGCCTCGCCGCCGCTGGTCGTGGCTTACGCGCTCGCAGGATCGATGAAGGTCGACCTGACCAAGGACGCGCTCGGCACCGGCAAGGACGGCAAGCCCGTCTATCTCCGCGACATCTGGCCGTCGAACCAGGACATCGCCGACGAGATGAACCGCTCGCTGACGCCGGAGATGTTCCGCAAGCGCTATGCGAACGTGTTCGAAGGCCCGGCCGAATGGCGGAAGGTCAAGACCACGACAGGCCTGACCTACAAGTGGTCGCCTGGCTCCACCTATGTGAAGAACCCGCCCTATTTCGAGAACATGCCGAAGGAGCCGGGCAAGATCGGCGACATCCGCAAGGCGCGCGTGCTGGCGCTGCTCGGCGACTCGATCACCACCGACCACATCTCGCCTGCCGGCAACATCAAGAAGGACGGTCCGGCCGGCGACTACCTGCTGCAGCACCAGGTGCGGCCGGCGGACTTCAACAGCTACGGCGCCCGCCGCGGCAATCATGAGATCATGATGCGCGGCACCTTCGCCAACATCCGCCTGAAGAACGAGGCAGCGGCCGGCACCTCCGGCGGCATGGCCAAGCACTTCCCCTCGGGGCAGGTGATGTCGATCTACGACGCCGCCATGAAGTACAAGGACGAGGGCGTGCCGCTGGTCGTGTTCGGCGGCAAGGAGTACGGCACCGGCTCGTCGCGCGACTGGGCGGCGAAGGGCACGATCCTGCTCGGCATCAAGGCCGTGATCGTCGAGAGCTTCGAGCGCATCCATCGCTCGAACCTGGTCGGCATGGGCGTGCTCCCGCTCCAGTTCAAGGGCGAGATGACGCGCAAGAGCCTGAACCTGGTCGGCGACGAGATCGTCGACATCGAGGGCATCGCCGGCGGCATCAAGCCGCGCATGGACGTCAACGTGAAGATCACCCGCGCCGACGGCAAGTCGGAGACGATTCAGGTCCTGTGCCGGATCGATACCGCGGACGAGATCGAGTACTACCGTCACGGCGGCATCCTGCAGTACGTGCTGCGCGGCCTGATGAAGGCAGCGTAACGCTCAGGCGCATGGACGCGAAAAGCCCCGCGGGAGCGATCCCGCGGGGCTTTTCTATTTGCGCAGGATCTTCAGGAGGTCTTCCGGCAGCTCGCCGCGGTCGAACAGCAGCTGCGCCTTGAGGAGGCCGGCGACCGCCATTGCATCGGTGATCTCGCCGGCCATCGCCATGCGCACCGCCTCGGCGAAAGGCACGCGCCGGATCTGAAGCTGCTCGGTGTCGTCGGGCTGTGCCGCGCCTTCCGTCAGGTCCCAGGCGAGGTAGTTGATCGCGTGCTCGTCCGAGACGGAGTTCGAAAGATGGAGCTCGAGGAAGCAAAGCCACTTGCCCGCGCTCAAGCCCGTCTCCTCGACGAGCTCGCGCTTGGCCGACTCCAGCGGATCGACGGTGCGGGAACCGCCGCCCTCCGGGATCTCCCAGGAATAGGCTTCGAGCGGATAGCGATACTGGCCAACCAGCACCGTGGTGCCGTCGGCATGGATCGGAATCACGCCGATCGCCAGGTTCTTGAAGCGCACGACGCCGTAGATGCCGGGCCCGCCGCTCGGCTTGAGCACGTCGTGCTCGACCACCTGGATCCACGGGTTCTCGTATTGCGGCTTGGTGGTCAGCGTCGTCCACGGATTCTTCATGGCCGATATTTGCGGATGCGCCGGAGAGGAGCGCAAACGAAAAGAGTCCTGCCGGGCTCTCACTTGCGACAGGCGTCGAGCTGCCGCTTCAGGAGATCGAGGCGCTGGAGCCATGACCACAGCCTCGGGCATCTGGCCTCTGGCCAGCAGGCCTGCTCCAGCTCGGCCGCGACCTCGGGTCCCGCCGGTGGCCAGGCCGGGCACAGACGGCCGGCATCAGAGCCGGCCGTCGCGCATCCGCTCGAGGAGATCGCCAGCAGGAGCAGCAGGCCGGCTCGCCTCGTCCCGCTGGCGCGCGATCCGCTCCGCCTGCCTCTCGGCAATCCGGACCGGACGCTCGGCGAGCCAGGCGAGAACCACGCGGGCCAGCGCCGTCGCGAACGCGAGCACCGCGCCAAGAGCGCTCACCGATCGCGGATCAGGTAGGCCGCGAGCCCGGCGAGTGCTGTCGCGACCGCGACCAGGTTCTGCCAGAGCCCGGGATCGAGCTGGACGCCGAGCCCGGCCATGACCGCGGCGACGCCGGCCCAGGACGACGCCTCGCCGGCACGTGACACGAGATAGGAGACGATCTGCATGGAGACCTCCTTCGGATGAACGAATTCAGGTGAGGCCAAGCTTCGCCTTGAGCGCGAGCCCGGCGAGAAGTGCGGCCAGCAGAACGGTCGTCAGGAAGCGAATGACCGTTTGCCAAACTGTCCGCTTGGCGACGCGCCACGAGGCAAGCAATTCGCGAAGATCACGCACATCGGCCGCCGCGCGCGTGTCCTCGAGCCCGATCGCCGCCAACGCCCGCCGCGCCCCTTCTTCCGCAGCACGATCGAGCAGAACTTCGAGCTCGCCGACATCGACGAGAACGTGAGGGGATGGATCTGTCATGATCCTCTCCAAGTATGTTTTCCTACCAGGAGCTGGGCGGGGCCCATGAGCCGACGGCGAGATCCCACGGTTGAGGACTCGCATGGTGACTAAGTTCGATGACCGAGAAGAGAGATCGAGCAGGATACCGGGTGCCGATCTAGACCAAACTGCACGCCTTGTAATGCGGCGCGAGGTCGATACTCAGCGAACGATCTTCGAGACGCTATCTACGTATGTCTCAACAACGAACTTCCGATAGTTCTTGAACAATTCGGGGTCGTCACTGAACGCCCCCACGTACGCCTCAAGCTCAGGCGAGATCGTTCGATAGGCGATCGCCATGCCGGATGGCGTGCGCGTGAGTATCCTAATCGTGTAGCCGAGGTCTCGAATGGAAGACATTGCGTCCTCGAGCTTCCATGTCATGACATCGTGAAACAGAAAGACTGTACGGTCATGCGCCAGGGCCTGAACCGCTTGGAAATCCGCAACCACTGCCTCGTTGGTATGCATCGCATCGATCAAGGCGAAGTCGACTTTGCCCGGAAGATGACGCGCCGCGACAGCCGCTACGTCGCCTGGAGACGACGCGACAATAGCGGTGAGCAGCAGACCATTCGTAGCGGATAGGCTATTGGTCAGATCAACGCCTTCGGTCAGCGGATCGATAGCGACCACACGCGCCGCAGGGAAGATCAGTGATAACGCGACAGAGCTCCATCCATAGGCATTCCCGATCGCGAAAACATTGCTCGGGGCCAAGTAGTCCTTAAGACCTTCCACAAACATAACTTCTTGGAGCGCAAGGCCGGCATGTCCAAGAAGCTGCCCGTCCGCGCTTAGCAATCTAGTGAACGGAGCATCACGATGATTCTGAAAAAAATAAGAGTTGTAGCCTGTTAAAGGCTGATACCCGTGTTCGCGAAAGAGCTGAATGAGCTTAGGCAGTACACTCATGGGAATATTGCTCATCTGCCGATGTAAACGGCCCTAAACTCGCGACTCAAGCCTACACCTACACGCAAAGCGCTTCTATGCGTACCATGCATGCCGACTTGCGCATCGATCTTGTCAATAACGGAAGATCTCACCACCAATAGAAAACGATAACAGCGCCTGGAGCTCCACGTTGGCCAGCGTTAACTGTACCGAAAAGACCTCCGCCGCCGCCAGCACCACCCGCACCGACAACGACACCTTCATCGGCCGTTATAGTCCCAAAGTAGGTCGCCACGGCACCTGAGTTACCGCCGTTCGCACCGTAGCCAGCGTTGCCCGCCAAATTGACGATAATTGGCGGACCGCCTTCGCCTCCATGGCCGAATCCGAAGAATCCCGAGCCGCCCGCGGAAGAGGCGCCAACCCAGGAGACATTGGGACTAGATTCAGTACGCGCATATCGTCCAAACGACCCGCGCTGATATCCGGTTGGCCCCTGCTCGACTGGCGCTGAGCCCGTACCTCCGTCGCCGCCCAAGCCACCTGAAGCAGAAGTCAGTGAGCCAATCGAGCTTGATCCACCGGCAGTTCCACTTCCTCCACTTGCAACCGTCCCGCCGCTATTGCCATAGCCACCTCCACCGCCCCCACCACCACCGACGCAGATCGCCATCGCGGTCACGGATGGAATGCCGTTCGGGCGGATGAAAGTGCCGCTGGAGGTGAAAACTTGCACGCCGAAGCGCGCACCCTTCAGCTCGACCGGCAAGGGTGGAAAGGCCGAGAGACCCGGAAGCGCGTTTCGAAGGCCGTCTGCAGGCATGGTGCGCTCCTTAGAGGTCGATTCCGTTTGCGGTGACGAGTATCCCGTCGCTCAAGGCCTGAGACGACGACGCGTAGAGCTTCATGCCAGCCGGCATGTAGAGCGGGTTGGTTGCCGACACGACGGCGCCGTTCATGTTGGTGAGGCTGAGCGGCGCAGGCGCCGTCGTCGCGGCGAAGGTCCAGCTGGCAAGCAAGCCGATCGCGATGAGATTCAGCGTCGCACCGCTGTCGGTCGAGTAGTAGATGGCGATGTGCGCGGGATTCGACAGCGTGTTTCGCGGAATGGCGGCAATGCCGTTCACGAGAGAGCCGTTCGATCCGGCGGTGAAGAGAAGAACTGCGTTCGTGCTACCTGAAAGCGGCGCGGACTTCGCCGCAGTGAGGATCGCCTGTCCGATGTTCGGCGCCTGGCCGAAAGCGGCGGTGTTGCTGACAGCCATGATATCTCCTGTTCAGAATGAGTTGACGGCGGCGTGAACCTGCGCGAGCGACAGGCCGCCGGCGGGGCCCGTCGGCCCCTGCACGCCGCGGGGGCCGACCATCTGGATGGTCCAGCCGGACGGGCTGCCGGTGCCGACGAGCGACTGGACGTCGACGGTCATCGCAGTGCCGGTGCGCGACGCGATCTGGCCGGCCATCCATTTCGCCGGATCCGGCGCGGCTGTCATCAGCACGAAGGCGCCGGGAAGGAGCGGCAATTCGGCCGCGGTGGTGAACGATGCGGTCGTGCCGAGCTGAATCGCGAGCGTCGCCGCCGTCGTCGTCGCGATCAGCGGCGTCGTGCCGATCGGGCCGGCAGGTCCCTCAGGGCCGGCGCCGCCGTCGACGCTGACCGTCCAGTCCGCGTAGGTGCCGCTGCCGAGGGCGGCCGTGCGCCGCACCGTGAGCACGCCGGTGCCGGCGACGTAGTCCATGCAGGTGCCGAGCACGGTCCCCATCTTGAGATGCTCGTGCGCCTCGGCGCCCGCCTGCACCGAAAGAAGCAGCCTGCCTAGACGCGTAGCCCGGTCGCGTCCTCCTCGAGGTCGGTCCAGAGCCCGATGGGCGCGCTCGGGTCGTGCTGCCAGAGCATCGCCGGACGTCGGCCCTTGGTTCGCCAAGCCTCCAGGCTGGCGCGGAAGGCGCCGCGCTCGACCACGTCACCCTGGGTGTCCGCGACCGCGTAGAGGCTGGCGTATCCGGAAAAAACACCGGGATGGCCCGCACGCGCTTCCAGCGCGCGCGCCACCGTGGCGAGCGTCCGTTCAGTCATCGAATGTCCTTAAGTCGTGGACTCGTGGGGTGCCGAAGCGCTTGACCCAGTCCGAGCCAGTAACGACGATCCTGTCAAAAACCGCGGATCTCGTCAAGGCAAAAAATCCGCATTCTTGATTGACTGACTATTCCGTCTAGCGACCTACGTAGAAGAACGCCTGGTTGCCGAGCATAAGCTCGGTCAGGGCCCAGACCAGCGCGTCGACCCGGTCCGGGGACGCGCCGTCCTCGCCCGGCTGCCAGCCCACCATCTGGTCCTCGAGCTTCGGCAGCGATCCGACGTGGCGCACGCGGCCCTGCTCGTAGAGCGCTGCGATCGGCTCGGCGCGCACGCGCTTGCCGCGGCTGGCGCTGACGGCGCGGAACGGGATCTGCGCGTCGACCGCGCGCAAAGTGGCCTCGACCAGGTCGCCGCCGTTGTTGACCTCGCCGACGACGCGGTCGCAGCGGTGCGCGCGGAAGGCGGCGATCGCCCGCGCCGCCCACTCCTCGGGCCGATGCCGGCCGGAGAGATCCTTGAGCACGTAGCCGATGCCGTCCTCGCCGACGCCTGCGACGACGATGCCGGTCTCGGCCGAGCGCGCGCCGGTGGAGACGGCGGGATCGATCGCGACGACGACGCGCCTGAGCTCCGGCGGCACGGCGATGCGGAGCGCATCGAGCCGCCTGAGATTCCACAGCGCGCCCTCGGCGTCCTCGAGCATCTCGGCGTCGAGCTCCTGGCGGCCGAGACGCGTGCCGGCGTAGCGGCGCTCGAGCCGCGTGACGTAGCCCTTGGCGAGATTGTCGGCATTGGCCGAGGTCGAGCCGCGCGTCACCAGGGTCGTCGGATCCGATATCAGCCGCTTCAATCCCTGGCGCGGCTTCGGCGTGGTGGTGACGACGCGCTTCGGATCGCTGCCGGCGCGGAGCGTCATTTCCAGGTTGTCCCAAGCCTCGTCGAGATTTTTCCAGGCGGCCAGTTCGTCGGCCCATGCACAGTCGTGATTGGGGCCGCGCAGCCGATCGGGCCTTTCGGCCGAGTAGAGATCGGCGATCACGCCGTTCGGCCAGACGAGGCGGAGCTCCGACTTCACGAAGAGCGGGCGGAACCACGGCGGCGAGATCGAGACCACGCCGGCCTCGCCTTCGACCATCGTCTTCTTCACGTCGCGGAGCGTCGGCCCGACCAGCGCGATGCGCCGGCGCCGGCCGCTTTCGGCTTCGGCGCGCACCCATTCGGCGCCGGTGCGCGTCTTGCCGAAGCCGCGGCCGGCGAGCACGAGCCAGGTCTCCCACGGCGCTGGCGGCGGCAGCTGCTCGGACCTCGCCCAGAAGCGCCAGTCGTGCAGCAGGTGTGCCGCCTCGAGCTCTGAGAGACCGGCAAGGAACGACGCGCGATCCTCGGTCGAGAGGCGGGCGAAGGATCGGGCGTCGAAGGAGTCAGTCATGCTCGCTTCCGTCGTGCCCGTGCCTCGGCGAAGCCGGGGGCGGGCGAACGCCGGCCAACTTCTTCCCCGCCGCCTCCGCCAGCTTCCCCAGCTTCCGCGCCAGGCTGGCGCGGGAGCCGGCGACGGCCTGGTCGAGCAGCTCACGGCCGTCGGCGCCGCCGGCCCGGGCCTTCGGCCGGAGATAGGCGGCGACCGCCTTGGCCATGCCGTCCCGCCGGCTGGGATCGGCCTCGCCATCCTCCATGACCGCCAGCATGTAGGCGACCGGGTCACCGGCCGCGTCAACGGACGGAGCGGGCTCATGTTGCGGATTTATGTCATGCGACCGGCGACCGGTCATCGGATCTGCATCCTCATGAGTTGAGCGCTCGGACCAGGGCCGCGATCCCCGCCCGCTCGCGCTGGCGGACGGTCTCGTGACTGCAGCCGAAGGTGCGCGCGATAACGCGTAGGTTGAGGCCCATCGCCACCCCGATCACGGCCAGACGCTGCTGCCCGCAGGGGATCAGGAACAACCAGAGAAGCGTCTGATCGAGGCGCCCGATCTCGGCCGGACTCGGCCGGGCGACCGCCCGCGAGCGGCCGTAGCCATAGGCTTCGGCGAGGTCGTGGACGACGTCGGGCCAGCGCGCAAGCCGGGTCGAGGGACGCGAGGTCGCGTCGTCGGGCAGGCGCCGGATCACGGCCATCGCCTCGGCCAGGCGGGCGCGCACCAGTTCGGGCGTCCAGGCCGCGGGCGGGGTTTCCGGGACCGGAACGGAATCCGCAGGTATGCCCCCATTCGCGAGGGGATCCGACGGGGCCGGCGACCAGCGGCGGACGCTCTCGGTCACCAGTAGCGACGGCCTGCCCACGCGCTGCCGATACCAGCGGACGGTGGTGGCGTCGGTCATCGGCGCGGCCTCCGGCGGGCGGAGTCGACGGCAGGCTCGCTTTTCTGCTCGAGCTGGCGGCGCGACTCGTTGATGACCGCCTGCTTGGTCCAGGGGTCGAGGACGTCCGAGAGGTGGATCATCGCGACCCCGTGCTCGACGAAGGCCCGGCGACGGAGGACGCCGATCTCCTCCGGCGTCCCGGCACTGGTCGCCTGGGCGCGGGCGAGGCTGCCCTTGAGGCTCAACGACATGACGGAAGTCTCCCGCAAAGATTGCATCGGATATCGCCTCCCGCCGTTGCCGGCTTCGGGCCTGGATCCAAGTAATGGGGACTTTTATCCCTATTGTCAACGGACCATTTTCCTAGTGCATCCGCAGGCCGGATGCGGAACTATCGCCGCATGTCCCAAGACCTCCTCCTGCAGCGGATCGAGGCCCGGCTCAAGGCGACCGGGCTGTCCGAGCGCAAGGCCTGCCTGAAGGCCGGGCTCAAGGTCGACGCGATCCGCACCATCCGCCGCGGCAACCACCCGCGCGCCAGCACGCTGCGCGCGCTCGCCGGCGTGCTCGGCGTCTCGGCCTCGTATCTGCTGGATGCGTCGGACGACGCGCCGATGCCGGCACAGGGCGTGGCGCGCGCTGTCCCCGTTGGCGACGGGCCGATGGTGCCGATCGTCGAGCTCGACGTCCGCGCCGGCGCCGGCGGCGGCGCGCTCAACTCCGAGGAACTGGAAGCCGGCCACTGGCAGCTTCCCGGCGACCTCGTGCGCTCGGTCACCACCGCGCCGACGACCGCGCTCAAGATCCTCACCGTCTACGGCGACTCGATGGAACCGGAATTCAGGCCCGGCCAGCGCGTGATGGTCGACACCTCCGACCAGATGCCGAGCCCGCCCGGCGTCTTCGTCGCCTGGGACGGGCTCGCGACCGTGATCAAGCGCGTCGAGTTCGTGCCCCACTCCGATCCGCCGAAGATACGCTTCACCTCCGACAACCCGCGCTACCAGCCCTACGAGCGCACGCTCGAGGAAGCGCATATCCGCGGCCGCGTCATCGGCCGCTGGACCTGGACCTGAACCCGGGTCCGGGTTTCCGGCGTGAGCAGGCGCACACTCGATTGACGCGGGAGCGGCTTAGGTTGATCTTTCAAAGAGATCACCGTGCGCCTGAATGCTTGAACTAAGCCCCCGCTACCAGATCCAGCGCGATGCCCGACTGGCCGCGCTCGATACGTCGGCCGCGCGCGCATACAAGGCGATGGATGTCGACCTGACCCCGGGCGCCGGCACCGCGCGCCCGGTCATCGCCTATCTGTACCAGCCCGGCAACGTGCTGCCGCTCGAGCAGCTTCGCGCCTTCGACAAGTTCCAGGCGCCGGGCATGGTCAAGATCGCCGACTACGGCGTCGGCAACCGGGACGGCGAGGGCGGCCGCGACTTCACGCTGATCGTCGAGCCGATGGGCGAGATGGTGGCGCCGAGCCTGGTGCAGAACTTCGAGGCGCTTTCCGACGAGTCGATCGCGACCCGCGTCGTGCGCTCGATCATCCCGGCGCTGAAGGAGATCGAGTCCCGCCGCACCGCGCATCGCGGCATCCGGCCGAACAATCTCTTCTTCGCCGACGCGTCCCGAACCAACATCATCCTGGGTCCCCCCGCGACCTCGCCGGCGGGGCAGGACCAGCCCTCCTATCTGGAGCCGCTCGAAAGCGCGATGGCCGATCCGCGCGCGCGCGCGGGCTGCGTCTTTTCCGACGACCTGTTCGCGGTCGGCGTAACTCTGCTGATGCTGGCGACGGGGCGCAACCCGCTGCGCGACATGAAGCCCGACGCGATGACCGCCAAGCGGCTCGAGATCGGATCCTACGAGGCGATGGCCGGTGGCCTTCGCCTCTCGACGACGATGACGGAGGTGATCAAGGGGCTCCTCGTCGACTCCCGGCGCGAGCGCTGGGGCCTGCCGGAGCTCGCGCAATGGGCCGTCGACGGCAGGCGCCCGAATCCGCCGCGCGTGACCCAGCCCAAGGTCGCCGGGCGGCCGATCAAGATCGGCTCCGACGAGGCGGTCTCGGCGCGCAGCCTCGCCTTCCACATCTCCCGCCACTGGGACCACGCCGGCAAGCTGCTCACCAGCGAGGAGTTCCAGACCTGGATCCGCCGCAGCCTTGCCGAGGAGGCGGTGGTCGACCGCATCACCAAGGTGACGCGCGGCAGCCAGGAGACGACGGTGCGCGAGCGCTCCGACCGCCTGGTGCTGAACTCGCTGCTGGCGCTCGACCCGACCGGGCCGATGCGCTACCGCGACCTCTCCTTCCAGCTCGAGGGCCTTCCCAACCTGCTCGGCAACGTCCTGGTCGATGTCGAGAGCGAACGCGACCGGGCGGCCGACCTTTCGACGCTGATCGCGAACGGGCTCTGGAGCGGCTGGGCGATCATGCAGGGCTCGCTCGGCAGCGAGGCCGCGCGCATCCGCTCGTTGCTCGAACGCCAGCGCACCGTGGTAACGACACGCGATCCCGGCGCCGGCATCGAGCGCTGCCTCTACGAGCTCAGCCCGGCGATCCCGTGCTTGAGCCCGCTTCTGGTCGAGAGCTGCGTCGTCGACCTCAACGACCTCATGGTGGCGCTCGACCGCCTGCCGAAGGAGTCCTTCGTCGAGGACTTCCTGACCGACCGCCACATCCTGGCGTTCCTGGCCTCGCGCTCGACCAAGATCACCGACCAGGTGCTGCGCCAGGCGGTCGGCCGCAGGAGCGCGCTCCAGCGCCTGGTCCAGCAGGTCAAGATGCTGGCGCTGGTGCAGTCGACGGCCAAGATTGCGGTGCCGAACCTGACGACCAACCTCGCCAACCTGCTGAAGGCCACGGCCGACCAGGAGATCCGCGGCAGCGAACTCAAGGACCTGGTGCTCAAGGACCTCGAGGCGGCGGCCCCGCTCGGCCGCATCGACGCGCTACTGAAGACGCTCGAGGAGTCCGGCGCGCTCGAGGCCGACCGCCGCGGCTTCGAGGCGGCGCGCGCCGAATACCTCGAAGGCAAGAAGAAGCTTCACGAGCTTAAGGACCAGCTCACCAAGGCCGAGAAGCGGGCGAGCGGGCTCGGGCCGCAGATCGCCGGCATGATCGGCATGGCCTCGGGCCTGGCGGCGATCGCGATGATGGCACTGATGGGGATCGGGTTTTGAAGCCGCTCATCTGGCTCTTCGGCGTCGGCGTGATCGCGGTGCTGTTCCGGCCGACCGCGATCATCCTCGGCGTGGGACTGCTGCCGACGCTGCTGACCTTCCTGTTCGACCGCACGCCGGAGAAGTTCGGCGTGCTCTGCATCGGCTCGCTCAACCTCGCCGGCCTCTACCCGGTGCTGATGCCGCTCTGGACCCGCGGCCACACCATGGAGAACGCGATGAAGGCGCTGGGCGACCCGAACACCGGCGCCGTGATCATCGGCGCCGCCGGCGTCGGCTGCGTGATCTACTTCGCGACGCCGCCGATCGTCTCGATGGTGGTCAGGAGCAGCATCACGCGCGAGATCGGCGAGATCGAGAAGCGCCACGCCGACCTGATCGCCTATTGGGGCGACGCGCTGACCGAGGACGCGGGCTTCGGCAACGTCTCGACCGCGCCCGCCCACAAGCACAAGCCGGTGAAGATCCCGACGGGGCGGCGGTCGTAGGCGCGGGAGGCGCTAGTCCTTCTCCCATCGCTTCACCGGCGGCGCTCCCGACGAGCCGATGTTCTCGCCGCCGTAATGCACCCACCGCCCCCTGAGGCGATAGAGGAACATGCCGGCACTGCGGAGGGCGTCGAGGATGTACTGGCCCTCCCGTTGCTGTGCCTCCGCGCTTTCCATGTTGGTCTTCGTGCCGGGAAAGCGGAGCATCCGACCCCGACGCCCGCGGTAGAACCGCATGCGCATGGCAAAGATCGCGTCGGCGTCCGGCACCGGTTCGAGATCGTCGGCTTTCGCGTCTTCAGGCTTCGGTGGTCCGTCGGTCATGCTTCCCCCTACGAGAACAATTCAAGAACAAGACCGGCTGCCCCGTCAACCAACCGCAGGTCCCGGCCGGCCGGAGCGATATGCAACCGATGGCTTCGGGGAC